>CAZFSW010000053.1:0-7421 GCA_964521655.1 uncultured Dorea sp. | reverse complement strand
TATTTACAGTATACTCATATTTTCTTTGAAAATCAATATTTTATCCCCCGGATTTATCTCCCCGGACTCCAGCCCGTTGACTTCCCGGATCCCCTCTGCGGTCGTGCTGTACTTCTTCGCAAGGCTCCACAGGTCGTCGCCTTCCTTCACGATATACCCTACGATACCCGGCTTCCTCTCAAGCTCCTCCATATCCACCGGTGCATAATCCACCTCCTCGATATTCCTCACCACGACCGGTTTTCGCAGGAAACTGTTAAATGCAAGCACAGCCTTCACCTCGATCTCCTCGCTCCCTAAGAGGCTCACGGTCAGCTGCTCCACCGCGCAGGTCATGTCATAATTCATATCTTCCGCTGTCTCGTTGCTCTCGATCAGATGGGAGAACGGCACCATGCCCTGCCATACACCAAACGGCGCGCTGTCATCCGACCTCACGTAGAGGAAGCTCACATGCAGCGTTCCCTCGGTGCGGATGCCCCCGGCCTCCGCGTCCGCCCGCTCCAGTTGGATCCTCCCGCTGCTGTGGCAGACCTGCAGGATATCGCCCTTAAGCTCCGGAAGCGAAAGCCGCTCCGTGAGCTTACAGCGGGAATGGTTCTGCATCAGAAGCCGCTCCCCACTCACCTCCTGTATTCTCGGCATACATTTCTGGCTTAAGGAATACAGGTCTTCGAGAAGCTCCGACTCCTCCTCCCCGCACACGACGAGCCTCACCTCCAGCGTCGCCTCTATGCCGATCTGCCGCATTTCCCCATCCTCGTCCATCCGGGGCTCGATACTTACGTCTGTAAGCGCCGGGTAAATGTGATGGTACATCTGCTCCTGCGCCCCCTGGCACTCTATGCGGCCCTCGTAGGGGACTGCCTGCTCCACCCAGTCCGTCTTCCCGTCCGGCGACTCGTAAAAAGCGAACAGCAGCAGCTCCCCACTTAACAGAAGCTCATCTGCCGCAAGCTTCGTGTCCAGCTTACGGCTTAATGCCTCTGTCCAAAGGAGGCTGCCAATGCTCTCTTTCGTTCCTCCGACAGATATCTCCTCCTTGATGCGGTACGTGTCCTTTTTAATTGCAAACAGATTTAGAAGCTGCTCCCTGCGATACTTTTTATAGATTGGAAAATCTGCCTCCACATCTGTCGTGAGCGAGATCGCCTCCCTCCTCTCCGAACAGATCTGCAATTCGCACAGCGCCTTGACATTCAGCTTGCGCGAATGGATCATCGTCACGGTGACGTCCGCCTGGGCAAGCTTGATAAAGAGGCTTCCTTCCTGCGGCTCCTCCATGTAGATCATTTCCTCAAAGGGAAGTCGGCCTTCCAGCGAGCTTAAGCGCACCTCCCCGTCCTCCGCCTCGTAAAGCGCCTTAAAGCAGAGCTTCCCCGATACACGTATGTAATTCTCCACCACCCTCATGTCCTCCACCATGAGGCCGCCCTCTCCTAAAATGACCGACTTCACGTCATTTTTCGCATCCGGCACATTATAATCATCGTCGATGTAAAACTGGTCGGCGATCGTCTTTCCCTGGCGGTAGACATCCATATCCTTCTTCTCATATTCCATGCTGCGCTCCTCCTCTACTCAAATATGACATTTTTTCCGCTATATTCTATCTTCACGACCACATAGGGGCAGGTGCTTTCCTCTATGATCTCCTCCTCCTTAGACGGGCCAAGAAGCTCTGTCTCCACACAGATGAGATCCTCTGTCTCATAGCACTGCGTCACCTCCACGCTGTAGCCGCTCGTCTTTTGTTCCCCGTATCCGCGCGCCAGATAGAGATAGCCCTTATCCGCATACGTGAGCATAAATACCTCCTCCCGCTTTTCCTCAATCAGCGCCGCAAGCTCCTCTGGAACCTCCGAGGGCGCCGTCACAGTAAAATCGACGTCCCGCAGCTTCTTCCTGCTGTCCTTTTCTGCGGAGCACGCGGACAGCGCAAGGAGTATAAATATGGAAAGCACGCATACACAACGTTTTTTCATAACGCCCTCTTCTCCACATTCTTATTAACATCATACACAACACCACTAGGAAAAATTACAAAAATATCGTATACTATAAATAGTCATAGCGACAACCAACCAAACAAAGGAGGACATCTGAGATGTTACGTTTCCTGCTCATTATCTTGATCCTGTTTCTGTATCTGCTCCTTGGCATCCCCGTGCTCGGCGTGGAATGGATCATTGGAAAATTCAATAAAGAAGCGGAGGATTACCAATGCCTGCGCATGGTACAGGCCGCATTTAAGCTGATGCTCTTCGTCGCCGGCACGGATATCACTGTCATCGGCGAGGAAAATATTCCGGACGAGCCTGTGCTTTACATCGCCAACCACAGAAGCTACTTCGATATCCTGCTCACCTATTCCCGCTGCAAGAGGCTCACCGGCTATGTGGCGAAAAAGGAAATGCTGCGCTACCCTCTTCTTAAGAACTGGATGGCGCGCCTTTACTGCCTCTTCCTTGACAGGGAAAACCCCCGGGAGGGCCTTAAGACCATCCTCCAGGCAATCGATTATGTGAAAAGCGGCATTTCCATCTGCATCTTCCCGGAGGGGACAAGGAACAACGGGGAGGAATGCAGTATGCTCCCGTTTCACAGCGGCTCCTTCAAGATCGCGGAGAAAAGCGGCTGCCCCATCATTCCCGTCAGCTTGAACAACACCTCGGAAATATTTGAGAGCCATTTTCCCAAGATCAAAAAGACGCATATTATCATCGAATACGGCGAGCCCATCTACATGACGCAGATGGATAAGGACGAGAAAAAACATATCAGCACATACTGCCAGGACATCATCCAGAAAACGATCCTTAAGAACCGCGAACTTGTTGGACATTTCCCATGTTAAATGCTATAATAGGACACATTATTAATAAAAAAAGGAGAACGAAAAGAAATGAACAAACAGGATCTGACCCTGCTGACCGACCTGTATGAGCTGACAATGATGCAGGGCTATTATGAGCAGAAACAGAATGAGCTCGTCGTCTTTGACGTGTTCTTCCGCCAGAACCCCTGTGACAACGGCTACTCCGTGTGCGCAGGGCTTGCGCAGGTGATCGACTATATCAAGAATCTGAACTTTACCTATGAGGACGTCGATTATCTCCGAAGCCTCGGCATCTTCAATGAAGACTTCCTGCACTACCTGAGCGGCTTCCACTTCAGCGGCGACATCTACGCCATCCCGGAGGGGACAGTCGTGTTCCCGAAGGAACCGCTGCTTAAGGTCATCGCTCCCATCATGGAAGCGCAGCTTGTGGAGACAGCCATCCTGAACATCATCAACCACCAGTCCCTGATCGCCACAAAGACCTCCCGCGTCGTGTTCGCGGCGGCAGGCGGAGGCGTCATGGAATTCGGGCTGCGCCGCGCACAGGGGCCGGATGCGGGGCTTTACGGCGCAAGAGCCGCGATGATCGGCGGCTGTGTCGGCACCTCAAACGTGCTCGCCGGGGAAATGTTTGGCGTGCCGGTCATGGGAACACACGCGCATAGCTGGATCATGAGCTTTAAAGATGAATATACCGCATTTAAATATTACGCGGAGCTATACCCGGAGAACTGCACGCTGCTCGTTGATACCTACGACACGCTGAAATCCGGCGTGCCCAACGCGATCCGCGTCTTCCGGGAATTTAAAGAAGCCGGGAAACCTTTTCAGAAATATGGCATCCGCTTAGACAGCGGCGACCTCGCCTATCTCTCCAAGTGCGCGCGGGCAATGCTGGACGAGGCGGGCTTTACGGACGCAACCATCTGCGCCTCCAACGACCTCGACGAATATCTGCTCCATGACCTGAAGGTGCAGGGCGCGGCCATCGACTCCTGGGGCGTGGGGACAAACCTCATCACCTCGAAGGACTGCCCCTCCTTTGGCGGAGTGTACAAGCTCGCCGCCATCCAAAACGAGGCCGGCGAATTTGTCCCGAAGATAAAGGTTTCGGAAAACACAGAAAAGATCACGAATCCCGGAAACAAGACAATCTATCGCATCTATGATAAAGAAACAGGCAAAATACGGGCGGATCTTATCTGCTTCGCCGACGAGACGATTGACACGAGTGAAGAGCTTCTGCTCTTTGACCCCGCCGCCACCTGGAAAAAGACGAAGCTTGCGGGCGGCAGCTATACCATACGGGAGCTCTTAGTCCCGGTCTTCCACCGGGGTGAATGCCTCTACCAATCTCCCTCCGTGACGGAGATCGCCGAATACTGCAGGCAGGAAAAGGATACTCTGTGGGATGAGACGAAGCGACTCTTCTACCCGCATAAGGTCTATGTAGACCTGTCACAGAAATTATATGATGTGAAAATATCACTGCTCGATCAGGTGAATGCTAACAACTGAAAGGAGGATGATCACATGAAAATAATCGTACTGGCAGGGGGGTTAAGCCCCGAACGCGACGTATCGTTAAGCTCAGGGGCCGGGATCTGCCGCGCCTTAAGGGAGAGGGGTCATCAGGCCTTCCTGCTCGACCCTTTCTTTGGCTACCCTTACGATTCTGACAGGCTAAAGGAAATCTTTGACCTTCCCGGCGGCGGGCTGGAGATCGCAAGCTCCATCAAGACCACCGTGCCCGATCTTGACGCGCTGCGGGCATCCCGCCCTGACCAATCCGACTGCTGCCTCGGCCCAAATGTCATAGAGCTCTGCCGCATGGCGGACATTACTTTCATAGCGCTTCACGGCTCTGTCGGCGAGGACGGAAAACTGCAGGCCGCTTTCGACATTTTAGGCATCAAGTACACAGGGCCAAACTCTCTTGGCTGCGCGCTCTCCATGAATAAGCTCGTGGCAAAGCAGGTCTTCAAGATGTCCGGCGTTCCCACGCCCAGAGGGACTTCCCTTACAAGAGAAACGAAAGACATTTCCCTCGAAGAGCTTGGCTATTATCCGCCGCTTGTCATCAAGCCATGCTCCGGCGGCTCGAGCATCGGCGTCCACATCGTCCACACCGAGGAGGAATACAGGGAAGCGATCCGCACCTCCTTTGAGGCGGAGCACGAGGAAGAGGTTGTAATCGAGCCTTATATCAAGGGCAGGGAATTCGCGTGCAGCATCCTCGCCGGGAAAGCGCTCCCGCTGGTGGAGATCATCCCAAAGAGCGGCGTGTTCAATTATGAGAGCAAATATCAGGCGGGCGGCGCACAGGAGATATGCCCTCCCGTCTCCCTTGACGAGAAAACGCAGGAGGAGATCCGCCGCGCCGGGGAACTGGCATTTGCGGCGCTTCGCATGGACGTATACGCGCGTGCGGACTTCATCGTGGACGAAGCAGACGGACGCTTCTACTGCCTGGAGATGAACGCGCTCCCGGGGATGACTGCGGCGAGCCTGATCCCGAAGGCTGCGAAGGCTGCCGGGATCGAATACGGCGAGCTCTGCGAGCTCATCATTGAAGAATCAAAAAAAGCACATTATCAATAGGGAGGAACGCCTGTGAGAAACCTTACGCTGAAAAATATCACCGACGCCTGCCGGGGCGTTTTCCGGGGGGACGAGGCACTTCTTCCAAGAGAGGTGTCGGATGTCGTCATCGACAGCCGCAAGGTGGAAAAAGGCTGCCTTTTTGTCGCCATCGACGGGGCGAAGGTAAACGCCCACCAGTTTATCCCCGACACCATTAAAAAGGGTGCGCTGTGCGCAGTGTCGCACGAGGATTTAGGAGATGTCCCCTACCCCTATATCTTTGTGGAATCGACCGGGCAGGCGCTCCTCGACATCGCCAGGCTGTACCGCGATTCCTTTGACATCAAGGTAGTCGGCATATCCGGAAGCGTCGGCAAAACAAGCGCCAAAGAAATGATTGCCTCTGTCCTGTCGCAAAAATACCGCGTGCACAAGACTCCCGGCAACTTCAATAACGAGTGGGGGCTTCCGCTGACAATTTTCGCCATGCCGGAGGATACGCAGACCGCCGTCCTTGAAATGGGCGTGAACCATTTCGGGGAGATGCGCCGCCTCTCCTCTGTCGCGAGTCCCGACGTCTGTGTACTCACCAATATCGGCGCCGCGCATCTGGAATTTTTCAAGACAAAAGAGGGCATCCTGCAGGAAAAAATGCAGATGCTCCAGGATATGAAGGACGGGGGCGCCATCCTCTTAAACGGGGACGACCGCCTCCTGTCGCAGACCGCGCCTGTCAAGGGCGTGACGCCGCTCTTCTTTGGCACAGGGGAGAACAGCGCCTTTCGAGCCTCGGATATCCATTCCCTCGGCCTTCGGGGAACATCCTGCACCATTCATCTGCCCTCCGGCGAGAGCCTTGACTGCGTAGTGCCGCTCCCCGGCCCGCACATGGTCTACAATGCGCTGGCTGGTACGGCCGTCGGCTACACCCTCGGGCTGTCCGCAGAGGAAATCAAGGCCGGGATTGAGGAACTCCCTTCCATCCCCGGCAGAAACCACGTAATTTCCACGGAAAGACTCACGATCCTTGACGATTGCTACAACGCCAACCCCACCTCCATGAAAGCGGCCATCGACGTGCTGGATCTGGCAATCGGACGCAGGGTCGCGGTACTTGGAGACATGGGCGAGCTTGGCGAAAACGAACGGGGGCTCCACTACCAGACCGGCGTGTACGCAGCAGAGCGTGACATCAGCCTTGTATGCGGCATCGGCGCGCTGGCAGCGGAGCTAGTAAGAGGCGCTTCGCAGGGCAAAGCCACAGAAACGCTCTGGTTTGAAACAAAAGCGGATTTCCTTGCAGCAATGCCAGAGCTTCTCAGGGAGGGGGACAACGTGCTTGTCAAGGCTTCGCACGCGATGCACTTTGAAGAGCTTGTGGAGGCGCTTGAGAAATTCTGAGGAGTGAATTGCCTTTCCGCAAGAAGAAATGGCGTCTTAAGGAGCGAAGAGCATTCTTAGAATCCTGCGGGAACCCGCTGACAGCAATGCCGATGGGTTCCCGTTTTGTCACAGCGGACTTACCGCATTATTTTCGTGATGAACAGCTCTGCCAATATAACTGACCAAAATATCAAAAAACTCACCTGTAGTAGGCTTGCATTCCAGTGGATGTAAAGCGATTTCCTGCAGGTAGGGACGATTGCCCCGATCCCAGCATACCTTGATGACTGTCCGGATATCACGTTCCACGCTGCTTCTGGTCGCGTGGAACTGTCTGGCAATCTCCGGGTAGAGCAGCTTGCTGATGGAGAGAAGATACTCCTCGTCACAGACGCAAAGCTTAACGCCATAGCTTAGATAACGGTATCCGCGATAGGTCGCGCCAATACCAAGAGAGCGGATGAGGCATTCGATTTCAAAATCGTACATAAGCCAGTCCTCCTGTGTTTTATCCTTGTTGTGTGAAAGAATAGGTTACAGGAATATTATACTGGAAAAGAGAACCGGGAGGTCAAATCGGGCAAAAACAGACATTGTTCGACATAATCTGTCA
>CAZFSW010000052.1:6088-7462 GCA_964521655.1 uncultured Dorea sp. | reverse complement strand
TTCTTAAGCTCCTCCTCAGCCTTTGCAAGATTCGCGTCCGACACCCGGATGATCGGGCCTGTGCAGCCCATCCCGCTCTCTGCGTAAATGTTCATCTTCCAGAGTACCTTCACAGCATCCTCCAGGTCCATGACCTCGATCCCCGGGATCTGCGCGGTCACGATCTCCTTTGGCGGCTCTTTTACTTCCTCCGCCGCGCCTGCTGGCTTCTGCGAAGCTTTCAGGGCGTCAAGGATCTCCTGAAGCCCCGCCTTCTTTGCCGCGGCAAATTCTTCCTTCGCCACCTCGAACACCTTGCCTCTGACAAGCTGCGCCGCGTAGCGGATCGCGTTGGCAATCACCGGCGCGCCGCTCGCGCGGGACACGATCATGACCAGCTGCTCATAACCCTCGCCGATTCCGGGGCCATAACCGTAGCCTGTGGCCTCGAAGCTTCCGCCCGTGTTGAAGGAGGAAAGCATCTTAACAAGGATATTCCCAGTCAGGGAATCCGTCACCATGATGTCCGGGGACGCCTGCAATACGTCGTTCCCTCTCATCACGCAGCCGCCATCTGCCCGTCCGGACTGCGCAAATGTAATGTCATAGCCTTTTTCCTGAAGCTGTTTTAACGCTTTTTCTGTCTGGCGTGCTCCGTCCACATTCAGGATGCCGACCGTCGGATCCGTCTTTCCGCACGCTTTCGCGGCGATGATCCCATAAACCGCGTTCTTGATCATGCCCTCGATGCGGTCCGTGCTGGATGTCCCGGTTGTATTCGCGATATACATCTCCTTCGCGGTTGCCGGGGTCACGCAGCGCCCGACTGTAGACACGCCGATGGGGAACGGGAAATGCATGGTCACCGCCGCGTCCACCTCGCCGTTTTTCAGCATTTCTTCCATCCTGTCGTGGCCTTCCTCGTCATTTGCCACCTGCACCGTTGTCACGCCCTCTGCCTGAAGCGTACCGATGTAGTAGACGTCAATGCCGTCCTTTGCGGCGCAGACGGCAGCCGCCATGGAGTTTTCCTCCCCGTGCTCGCTGCCCATGCCCGTGAGGGCTACCCTCGGCTTTTTCCCGAAGCTCCCCGTCTCAAGGCCCTGCGCCATCTCCATGAAGGTGTCGGCGATCATTTTCTCAATCTTATTTGCCATCGTCACCGCCCCCTTACTCTGCCATCAGGGAAGCGGCAAAATCCTTCATGGCCTTTGCGATAAGCCCCTTTACCTCTTCCTCGGATACGCCCGCCGCCGTCTCTGCCTCTGCTTTCGTATTTGCCTGGATTACAAAGGAAACGCCGTCAAACAGGTTTGTCATACGCCCGAGGAACAAGCTTCCTTTTCCGATGATCATCGCATTCTTAATCTTCCCGGCCAGAATATCCTCCCTCGC
>CAZFSW010000052.1:4053-5988 GCA_964521655.1 uncultured Dorea sp. | reverse complement strand
CCCTTCTTCACATGATCCTTGCCGTTCATGCCAAGCTTCGCCGTGCATCCGCCCGCAGTCACGGCCACGCACTTATACGCGCCGGATTTTACCAGGGCAGCCGCCGAGATGAGCGCATGGGACGGTCCCGCGCAGAAGCCGCGTGTGTCAGAGCCGGAAGCGCCGTTAAGGCCGGCGATCTCTGCGGCCGCTTTCGCGAAATTGCCGCCGCCCCTCTGGTTCATGTCGCCGCAGGCTTCCTCGGCACAGTCGATGACGTACTCGATCTCGTCCTTGTCAATCCCGGCATTCCTTACGCCATATAACAGCGCAAGCACACTGGACGCCTTGCTCATCAGGTTTTCATGCATCACGTGCGCGGACAGGTTCACGTCAATGTCGTGCGCCCTCTTCACACACGCAACCAGCTTATCCGCCACATAGATGCCCTCTGCATGCTCTTCGTTCACCGCCGTCTCAATCTCGGAAAGCGCTACGCCGTCCTCGACCCTCGCCAGGATCTCCTCCGTGATGATCGGGTCAGCCGCAAGCGCCGCCCTGTGCGCGCTCACGAACTCCTTATCAATCTTCACGACCTCAAACTGGTCGCACGCCTGCACGAGAAGGATGAACTCCTCCTCCGGCATGATCTCGCCATACTTTCCGTATCTCTGTGCCCCTTCCTTTACCTTGTCGTAGTAAGGGAACTCTACGCCCGCAAGGTCGTCCGGGGTCGCATTGCCAATATAGACCTGATTTGGCCAGTAATTTACGCATTCTTCATAGGAGCGCAGATGCCCCTCCAGCTCTTTTAAGTATTCTGACTCCGGATTCACGACGCGCTCCGTCGTCTGGGTCGTCCCATTATGCACCACCATCTGCGGGGTATGCGCGAGCACATAGCTGGCGCCTTTAATCACACTGTTCATTGCCCTTATTTACCACCTTTCTTCCACTCAATTTGCTATACCCGCCGGAAAATCCCCATCACAGGAAACCGCAGGTCCCCGTGACAGGAAAGGGGCAGGCCTACGGCGGCTCGCCACAGGGTCTGCCCTTGCTTACGTCCTATAAAAATTTACAGAACTCATCCCTGATCGCGCTCATCTCGCTTACAATATCGTCAACGTCGAGCACCATCTCCATCATGCTGATCTGTTCGTCATAAACAGCCTCGTCAAACTCTTCCTTCATCTCAGGTTCACATACGTGATAAGTCGTGAGTCCAAGCTGGACCCCTGTCAATGGACCTGCAAAAGTCGGGTCGCCTGCGGTAACGGTCTCCGCTGCAAGCCCTGCAGCTTCGCCCTCCGCCGCTCCGAGAATGACCACTACATTCTCCGGGCCATACTCCTCAGCGAACTCCTTCACTCTCTTCTGGTTTTCCAGATCCATTGCGCCTGCGCTCGTTCAGACGAAACACTCCGTAGATGAAAAGACTACTTCCGCCCCGGCCGTCTTCACACACTCTGCGATCGCCGGTCCCGGAATCCCATCACGGTCTCCGATAATTATTGCTTTTTTCCCTTCTAAAATAGCCATAATTATGCTTCTCCTTTCTGTTGTAGTAAAAACATTCTATGATTAAGAAATATACAGATTGGCGTGGAGCCATCCTAGATATACTTCTGAATCATCGCCTCGATGCTCTCCGGCGTCGCGTCGTCCTTCACAACCTCCTCAATCTTCTCCCCGTCCTTATAGATCGCCATGACCGGGAGACCCAGGACCTTCTGGCCGATAGCCAGGCGGCGCGCCTTTGTCGTATTCAGGGACGTAAATTTCAGCTTGTCGCCGTACTTGTCAGCAAACTCATGCACCTTCGGCATAAGAGCCTGGCAGGGCACGCATCCGTCTCCATAAAAGTCCACGAACACATAGCCGTCTGCTTTCAGCACTTCTTCTTCAAATGTAGTCTTATCTACATCAATCATGGGTATCTTCCTCCTTTTAGAT
>CAZFSW010000052.1:0-3953 GCA_964521655.1 uncultured Dorea sp. | reverse complement strand
TTTAAAAATAATCCGACAGGCTCCGCTCCACCTGGACTGCGGCAATCGCCCCATCTGCAGCCGCGGTAACTACCTGCCGCAGGCTCTTGATGCGCACGTCCCCTGCGGCGTACACGCCTGGGATATTCGTGTGCATGTTTTCGTCCGCCTTGATATAGCCGCGCTCGTCCATGTCGATGATCCCCTCGAAGATCTTAGAATTGGGAACCGTGCCGATGAATCCGAACAGGCCGAACATGCCGTCGTCCTCGTCTGCAGTTACCTTTGTAAGCTCGCCCGTCTTTACGTTCTTAACCGTCATCTCGGAGAGGATCTCATCCCCGCCAAGCTCTTCCACAACGGAATCCCACATGAAGAAGAGTTTCGGGTTCTTGAACGCCTTTTCCTGGATGGACTTCGCGGCGCGAAGCTCGTTCCTTCTGTGGATCACCGTCACCTTCCTTGCGAATTTGGTCAGGTACATCGCCTCTTCCACTGCGGAATCTCCGCCGCCCACGACATAGACCTCGAAGTCCTCGAAAAAGTTCGCGTCACAGGTCGCGCAATAGGATACGCCCTTGCCCATGTAATCCGCCTCGCCCTTGCAGCCGATCGGCCTTGCGTGGGCGCCCGTGGCGATGATCACGTTTTTCGCCTGATATTCTGCTTTTGCGCTCTTTAACACCTTCACGTCTCCCTCAAGAGATGCCTCCGTGATCGTGTCAGATACACGCTCTGCGCCGAATTTCTTCGCCTGTTCCGTCATTCTCGCGATCAGGGACGGGCCGGACTCGCCCTCGACCATCTGGCCGGGATAGTTCTCAATCTCGTCCGTAATCGCGATCTGTCCGCCGTCCTGCCCTTTCTCGATAATGAGAACGGAGAGGCGGCTCCTGCCTGCGTACAGTCCTGCCGCCAAACCGGCAGGACCTGCGCCCAGGACAATCACATCATAGATTTTGCTCATTTTATTGTGTCTCCTTTTTTAATTTACACCAGACATGGCAATAGCACTGACAGGTGGGCTTTCGTATTAAACTCGCAAAAAGTCCGCCAAGTACTCAATGTTTCGCCAGGTGTTTTACTCGAATATTGTCTGTCCGTCCACTTCGGTAGTGAGGGCGGTCAGCGCCTTCTCCACGATCTTGCGGCGGAGCGCCTTCTCCTCATCTTTATCCAGCGCGGGATTGCCAAGCGGATGCGGGATCGCAATAGCCGGTACGATCCGGTTCGCGCCGACCGTCATGGAAATAGGCGTTACTGTACAGATGTGTACAACCGGGATCCCGGCCCTCTCTATCTCTTTTACCATCGTTGCACCGCAACGAGTGCAGGTGCCTCATGTGCTGGTGAGGATCACCGCGTCAACCCCGTCGTCCTTCAGTTTTTTGGAATACTCGTCCGCGAAAGCCTTTGCGGAGGCAACCGCCGTGCCGTTTCCCGTCGTCGTGTAGAACAGGTGGTGGAGCTCTCCGATCTTCCCTTCCTTCTCCATCTCGCGGAGCACGTCAACCGGCAGTACGCGGTCCGCATCCTCATTTGCATAGACCGGATCGTATCCGCCGTGCGCCGTCTCGTAAGTCTCCTCCGTCAGGTCCGTCACGCCCGCGATGTCGTACTCGCCGTAGTGGGAAGCGCTGGAGCTCTCGATGTGATCCGGATTCCCTTTCGGAACGATGCCGCCGGAGGTCACAAGCGCGATCTTCGCATGCGCCAGATCCTTCACCGCCGGATTTGGCTCAACACGGTCAAAATTCGGCATCGGGAACTCTGTTTCAAACGGCTTGTCATTCAGCTTCTTGATCAGCATCTTGACCGCGCGCAGGGAACCTCTCTCCTTCTCGAAGAAGTTCACGCGCACGCCGTTCGGGATATAGCCCTCTTCACAGGAAGCGCCGATCGGCTCGCCTTTGCCAAGCTTAACAGCAAGAGGAGCAAGCTTCTTAACTGCATCTCTCATACCCGCTGCACTGTTCTTGGTAGATATCATATATACCTGGTTCTTGAACATATCAGCGCCCGGATTTTCTACATACATGCCGGTTACGGAAGGGATGCCAAGCTCTTCCTGGACTGCCGCCGCGATCGTACCGCACGCGACGCCATAACGCCCTGCGTTAAACGCCGGGCCTGCAATAAATACATCAGGCGCCTGCTCTTTCACCATCGCAAGGATGTCCGCTTTTGCCTTGTCAATGTTCTCATTGAAGTAAGAATCGCCACATACAATTGTTGCTATAATTTCCGCTTCTTCTCCGAAATTCTGTGTAAGCGCCATGCCCGGCCCGACCACTTCGCCGACACGGATCTCCGCCGGATAATCCGCTTTCTCTTCACCACCAATCTGTGCAAAGAACTGATTGATGTAATGAACTACCTTTAATTTAGCCATTCTCTTATCCTCCCTTCCTATCTTGCGCTCAGCTTATTGAAACCAGTCTCATTGGTCGCGCCGGTGATGACCTGGAGCTCGACCTCCAGGGAACCGTCCTCGCGCAGCGTCTCTTCGCTCGCGCCTGCGATCTTCGTGATATAATCCATAGTCCCAATTACTTTATCAAGTTTCGGCAGGATAATGACTTCATTCGCATTACCGCCAGTTACTACCGCATCTGCGGACGGGTCGGAATCAGCCAGGGACTGGGACTTGCCATCGCGCCCCGCGTACTCGTCTGTGATGATGACGGTCTTCACGCCCTCCGCCTCGATCTTCTTACAGTTCATGATGAGGTCCGTATCCGGATTGCCGAAGCCCTCCTGAGATACGATCACGCCGTCAAGATCCAGCATCTTGCAGAGCTTCGCCGTCCAGTCAGAGGAGCGCTGCTTATCCGCCAGGTATACATTCTCATTCGTGATGATCTGGCAGACAAAATTCAGGGTCTTTCCGTGCTGGTCAAACAGGTCGTGGACGACCGGATTGTTCAGATGTACATACGTCGGGTTCTTGTCACATGCAGACACACAGTTCCCGGACACGATCGCCCCGTCCATAACCTCCGTCGGGCTTAAGATCGTAGGAACGATCTTCTTCGCGTCCACGCCGTATACATAGGTGTCATGCAAAAGCCCCTGGCTCTGGAGCATCTGCACATACGCAACTCTCGGAAGATCCGGATATTTTTCCATCCCCTCCTTGATCGTGCAGGTTTCATACACCTTCGTCTCGTCCGGCGTAAGGTCGCGCGCCAGTTCCCCAAGATATACGGCAACCCTGAAGCCCGCGAAACGAACCGCCTTCTCATAGTCATGCTGTTTGATGCCGTCCACCGGCTCGCATACCATGACCAGATTCAGCGTCTTGGAAAATGGCGTGTAATCGGCCCCCGGGCCTGTCATATCGATGACACCCTCCTGGAAGCCCACGATCTTCCCCGCTGTCACGACAGCCATGCCCTTGAGCGCGTAGGTCTTTCCTTCGCCGACCGTATCCACCTTCGCGATGACGCCCGGGAAGATTCCTCCTCTTCCCTCCACCTTCACTCTCGGCTCGATGACGTCCTTCACCGGCGTGATCCGCACGGATTCGCCCGGCTTCGCGATGTCGAAGGATACGCTCTTGATCTTCTCATCCTCAAGCGCGGCCGCCCTCACAGCCTCTTCAGATACATAAAGGATACCGTCTTCGATCTTAGACTCAGCAGCAAACTGAATATCCTTAATGTAAATGTTTCCCATCTCTAATCTCACTTGTGGTTCCCTCCTTTTAAAATGATATTATTGTCTAAGCTGCAATGCTTTTACAACCTCTCGCAAGCTCCCTCTGCATCCGCAGATGCGAGCGCGCTTTCTAACAGGCTTAAGTCAACCGTCTGAAAATCGCCATATACCTCCGGTCTGTACTGATCTGATTTAAACTCAAACTTTCGGCACGCTTGTATGGCGTTCTCAATGATAGTTAGAGAGTCCTCGTCCACCTTCCCCCTTTCCTTTGAGATCATCACCGATTTGTACGGCGTCTCATTCGGCTTCAC
>CAZFSW010000051.1:5096-7498 GCA_964521655.1 uncultured Dorea sp. | reverse complement strand
CGGCGGTATATGATTGTATAAATCCATCCTTCCTTGTGCATACTCTTTGCATCAGGTATTGATGTAAAGGGGGTACATAAGGATGGAAGGAAAACAGGATAAGACAAAGCGGCGTATCTGTGCTATGATTGGAATCGGCGTGGCATTTGTCCTGACGGCGGTTATATTCGGAAGCCGGGCAGGGCTGGTACGGGCGAAGACGGCACAGCTTCAGGAGAGCCTTGCCGGGGAGGTGTTCCGTTTCCATGTGCTTGCGAACAGCGACAGCAGCGCGGACCAGGAGGTTAAGCTCCAGGTGCGGGACGCGGTGCTTTCTTATATGAAAGAAAGTCTGGGGGAAGGAACGTCGGCGGCGCAGACGAAGGCCTGGGCCGAGGCGCATATAGAAGAGCTTAATGAGATCGCGGGCCAGACGCTTAAGGAGCATGGCTTCCCTTACCGGGCGCGGTCCGAGGTCACGGCCAGCTATTTCCCGGAGAAGCGTTACGGGGACGTCACATTTCCGCAGGGGGAATATGAGGCGCTTCGGATCACGCTGGGGAAAGGCGAGGGGCATAACTGGTGGTGCGTGCTGTACCCGAACCTCTGTTTTTTGGAGCCCGCGTGCGCAGTTGTGAGCGAGGAGGGGAAAGAAGAGCTGAAAAATGTGCTGGATGAGGACGAATATGAGATGGTCACAGCCGCGTCTAAGTTTAAGATCAAGTGGTTTTTCCTGGGGAACCAGGAGGAAGATGAAAGATAAGGAGCTGTGAAGGATTATTGATCCCCAGCTCCTAAGTGAGAGGAGCCAGACAAAAGATGCAAAAGAATTACCGCTATACCATTGATGGCAGGGTGCGCTACAGCGAAATCGACCACGAGAAACGCCTGACGCTTCCGGCAATCATTAATTATTTTCAGGACTGCAGCACTTTCCAGACGGAGGAGCTTGGGGTCGGGTTTGATTATCTGGAGAGGCAGAAGCGAGGCTGGGTGCTGTCCTCGTGGCAGATCGTGATAGAGCGTTATCCCCGGCTTGCGGAGAGGATCACAGTCAGTACATGGCCTACGGCGTTTAAGGGAGTGTTCGGGGACCGGAATTTCTGCATGACGGCGCAGGATGGGCGGATGGCAGCCTACGCGGGTTCGCTGTGGGTGTATATGGATATGGAGAAGAAACGCCCTGTGAAGCCGGAGTCGGAGGAGATCGCGCCCTATCCTATAGGGGAGCCGCTGGATATGGAATACGCGCCGCGCAAGATACCCGTGCCGGATGAGCTTACGGAGCTTCCGGGTTTTCAGGTGAGAAGAAGCCAGATCGACACAAATGAGCATGTCAACAACTGCCAGTATATCCAGATGGCGCAGGAGGCAGTGCTGGATGTGCTGGGCAGGGAGGAACGCGCCGGGAAGCTGCGCGTGGAATATAAGAAGTCGGCGGTGTATGGGGATATGATTATCCCGCGCGTCGCCATAGGAGAAGGGCGGGCCGTAGTGAGGCTTGACGACGGGCAGGAAAAACCATACGCGGTGGTGGAATTTGAGCCGTAAGAAACGGGAGAAGACAGATGAATCTGACAGAACAATTAGGGAAAAAACAGAAGCTGACGGTGGTGAAAAAGGTGGATTTCGGCGTGTATCTGGGAACGGAGGAGGAACGCGTCCTGCTCCCGAAGAAGGAAACGCCAAAGGAAACCGGGATTGGAGATTCAATAGAAGTATTTTTATACAGGGATTCGAGCGACCGCCTGATTGCGACGACGGCAGAGCCGAAGCTTACGCTGGGGGAGCTTGCGGTGCTTACTGTGAAGGAAACCGGGAAAATCGGGGCGTTCCTTGACTGGGGGCTTCCGAAGGACCTGCTGCTCCCGTTCCGGGAGCAGACGGCGAAGGTGCGCCCGGGCGACGAGGCGCTCGTGTCGCTGTATGTGGACAAGAGCGGGCGGCTGTGCGCGACGATGAAGGTGTACCCCCTGCTTCGGACGGATCCTCCGTATAAAAAGGACGACGAGGTAGAGGGGATCATCTATGACACCAGCGACCATTACGGCGTCTTTGTCGCTGTAGACAACCAGTACAGCGCGCTGATCTCCAGGCAGGAGGCGTATGGGAGCCTTGAGGTGGGCAGCCGCGTCCATGCGAGGGTCGTGAAGGTGAGGGAAGACGGGAAGCTTGCCCTGAGCGTGCGCCCGAAAGCGTTTATCCAGATGGATGCGGACGCGCGGCAGATCATGAAGCGGATGGAGGAATACGGCGGAAGCCTGCCTTTTACCGATAAGGCCAGGCCGGAGCGGATAAAAAAAGAATTTGACTTAAGCAAGAACGCATTTAAGAGGGCGGTGGGGCGGCTTCTTAAGGAGGGGCAGATCCGCATTACAGAAGATAGCATTGAAATCCTAAAAAAATAGGGTATAATTTGAGGT
>CAZFSW010000051.1:0-4996 GCA_964521655.1 uncultured Dorea sp. | reverse complement strand
AAGGGAAACGGCCATGAGTTTTGCGCATTTGCATGTCCATACGGAATACAGCCTCTTAGACGGCTCCAACAAAATTAAGGAATGCATATCCAGAGTGAAGGAGCTGGGGATGGATAGCGTCGCCATCACGGACCACGGCTGCATGTTCGGGGTGATTGATTTCTATAAGGCGGCGAAGGCGGCGGGGATCAAGCCCGTGCTCGGATGTGAGGTCTACGTGGCGCCCGGCTCCAGGTTCGACAAGGAGGCGGTGGGGGATGGCGACGACAGATACTACCATCTTGTTTTGCTTGCGGAAAATGACAAGGGCTACCACAATCTTATAAAAATCGTGTCAAAGGGCTATACGGAGGGCTATTATTATAAGCCCCGCGTGGACATGGAGCTGCTGGGGGAGTACCATGAGGGGCTCATCGCCCTAAGCGCGTGCCTTGCCGGGGAGGTGCAGCGCAATCTCCTAAGAGGCATGTACAGCGAGGGAAAGGCGGCGGCGCTGAGGTACGCGCAGGTTTTCGGGGAGGGGAATTTCTTCCTGGAGCTTCAGGACCACGGGCTCGCCGAGCAGCGGATGGTGAACCAGTCATTGCTTCGTATGGCGCAGGAAACGGGGCTTCCCCTTGTGGCGACCAACGACGTCCACTATACATACGCGGAGGATGAGAAGGCGCATGACATCCTCCTGTGCATCCAGACCGGCAAAAAGCTGGCTGACGAGAATCGGATGCGCTATGAGGGCGGCCAGTATTATATAAAATCCGAGGAGGAGATGCGAAAGCTGTTCCCCTATGCGCCGCAGGCGATTGAAAATACGCAGAAGATCGCCGACCGGTGCGAGGTGGAGATCGAATTCGGGGTGACGAAGCTTCCGAAATATGACGTGCCGGAGGGCTATACGTCATGGGAATACCTGAATAAATTGTGCCAGGAGGGCTTGACGCGGCGTTACGGAAAGCCCTCTGAGGAGCTTAAAGAGAGGCTGGGGTACGAGCTGTCGGTCATCCAGTCTATGGGGTACGTGGATTATTTCCTGATCGTATGGGATTTTATCAAATACGCGAAGGATCACGGGATCATGGTAGGCCCGGGGCGGGGGAGCGCGGCGGGCAGCCTCGTCTCTTACTGCCTGAACATCACGACGATCGACCCCATTCGCTATCAGCTCCTTTTCGAGCGGTTCCTGAACCCGGAGCGCGTGTCCATGCCGGATATCGATGTGGACTTTTGCTTTGAGAGGCGGCAGGAGGTCATTGATTACGTGGTCGCGAAATACGGGAAGGAGCAGGTCGCCCAGATCGTGACCTTTGGCACGATGGCGGCGCGCGCCGTCATCCGGGATGTGGGAAGGGTGATGGATCTCCCGTATGCGTTTGTAGATTCGATCGCGAAGATGGTTCCAAAAGAGCTGAATATTACGCTTGAGCGGGCGCTTCAGACAAGTCAGGACCTCAAGAAAGCCTATGAAGGAGATCCGCAGGTCAGGGAGCTGCTCGATATGTCTAAGCGCCTGGAGGGGCTTCCAAGACACACCTCTATGCATGCCGCAGGGATCGTCATCAGCCAGAAGCCGGTGGATGAGTATGTCCCGCTCTCGCTCGGCTCGGACGGCTCCGTGACGACGCAGTTCACGATGACGACATTAGAGGAGCTTGGCCTTCTGAAAATGGATTTCCTGGGGCTGCGCACGCTGACGGTCATCCGGGACGCTGTGGATATGGTGCGCAAAAGCTCCGGGAAAGAAATTGATATCGATTCCATTGACTACGATGATAAAGCGGTGCTGGATTCCATCGGGAGCGGGCGCACCGATGGGGTGTTCCAGCTTGAAAGCGGCGGGATGAAGAGCTTCATGAAGGAGCTGCGCCCAAAGAGCCTGGAGGATATTATCGCGGGGATCGCGCTGTACCGCCCGGGGCCGATGGATTTCATCCCCCAGTATATCCGGGGGAAGAACCACCCGGAGACGATCGTCTATGACTGCCCGCAGCTAAAGCCGATCCTGGAGCCGACCTATGGCTGTATCGTGTATCAGGAGCAGGTAATGCAGATCGTCCGGGATCTGGCGGGATATACGCTGGGGCGAAGCGACATCCTAAGACGCGCCATGTCCAAGAAGAAGGGCGACGTCATGCAGAAGGAGCGGCAGAGCTTTGTGTACGGGAACCCGCAGGAGAACGTGCCGGGCTGTATCGCGAACGGCATCGACGAGCGCACGGCGAATAAGATCTATGATGAGATGATTGATTTCGCAAAATATGCGTTTAACAAGTCCCACGCCGCTGCCTATGCGGTCGTATCCTATCAGACGGCGTGGCTTAAATATTACTATCCCGTGGAGTTTATGGCGGCGCTTATGACCTCCTGCATCGACAATTCAGGGAAGGTGTCTGAGTATATCTATACCTGCAGGCAGATGGGGATCGGGATATTGCCGCCGGATATCAATACGGGCGTGGGCAGCTTTTCCGTGGATGGAGGCAACATCCGCTTCGGGCTTGCCGCCATCAAGAGCGTCGGAAGACCGGTCATTGAGGCGATCATCCGCGAGCGGGAGGCGGGAGGAAGCTTCCGCAATCTGAAAGATTTCGCGCAGCGTATGTCGGGCAAAGAGATCAACAAGCGGACGGTTGAGAGCTTCATCAAGTCGGGCGCGCTCGATTGCTTCCGGGGGACGAGGAAGCAGCTTATGACCGTTTATTCGCAGGTTCTCGACCAGGTGAGCCATGAGAAGAAATCTTCCATGACGGGGCAGATGTCTCTGTTCGATCTTGTGGGCGAGGAGCAGAAGGCGGAGTTCGACGTTCCGCTTCCCGATGTGGGGGAATATCGTAAGGAAGTGGCGCTGGCATACGAAAAAGAGGTGCTTGGGGTCTACTTAAGCGGCCATCCGATGGAAGATTACGAGGAGAAGTGGAGGAAGCATATCACCCGCACGTCGCTGGATTTCCAGATTGCCGAGGACACGGGACGTTCTAAGGTGCGCGACGGGGCGTTTGAGACGGTGGGCGGCATGATTGAGTCGAGGACGGACAAGTACACGAAGAAGAACCAGAAGATGTGCTTCCTCACGCTGGAAGACCTGCTGGGCTCGGTCGAGGTCGTGGTGTTCCCGAACAGCTATGAGAAGTACCGGAGATTTCTGGAGGAGGACAGCAAAATCTTCGTGCGGGGCAGGGTGTCCGAGGAGGACGACGCCCCGAGCAAGCTGATCTGTGAGTCGGTGACGCCCTTTGAGCATACGAAAAGGGAGCTGTGGCTTCAGTATGCGGACAAGGAGACATTTTTAAGAGAGGAGCCCATGCTCTATGACATCATCGGAAGCTCGGACGGCGAGGATCAGGTGGTCATCTACTGCAGGGCGGAGCGGATCGTGAAGCGGCTTCCGGCAGATCGGAACGTGCGGATAGAGACGGGACTTCTCAGCAGATTGACGAATTATCTTGGAGAAGCTTGTGTAAAAGTGACGGAGAAATCCATTGAAAATATGTAATGGTTCGTGTAAGATGATTGTATAAGCCCAGTTTCAGTCAGTGCGTCTGCAGGAAACAGGAGATGTACTGCCATTTGCAAGGACAACGGGCGGGAGGGAGATCATTATGTCAGCAAAAGAAATTCGGACAATTGGCGTCCTGACAAGCGGCGGAGACGCGCCGGGCATGAATGCGGCGATCCGCGCGGTGGTCAGGACCGGGCTTGGAAAGGGCCTCAGAGTAAGGGGGATCAGAAAAGGCTATCAGGGCCTGTTAGATGAAGAGATTATCGACCTGTCCGCCAGGGACGTGTCGGAGACTATCCAGCGCGGCGGCACGATCCTTCAGACCGCGCGCTGCGAAGAGATGAGGACGGAAGAAGGGCAGCAGAAGGCGGCGGCAATTTGCAAGAAATACGGCATCGACGGGCTGGTGGTCATCGGCGGGGACGGTTCCTTCGCGGGCGCGCAGAAGCTTGCACATCTCGGAGTGAACACGGTCGGGATCCCTGGCACGATCGACCTTGACATTGCATGCACGGAGTATACCATCGGCTTTGACACGGCGGTCAATACGGCGATGGAGGCGATCGATAAGATCCGCGACACCTCCACCTCGCACGAGAGATGCTCTATCATCGAGGTCATGGGAAGGGATGCCGGATACCTCGCCCTGTGGTGCGGGATCGCCAACGGCGCGGAGCGCATCCTGATGCCGGAGGAGCATGATTATAATGAGGAGGCGATCGTGGCGGATATTCAGGAATGCCGGAAGCGCGGTAAGAAGAATTATATCATCATCAACGCTGAAGGGATCGGTGATTCGGTCAATATGGCGAAGCGGATCGAGGAAGCGACCGGGATGGAGACGAGGGCGACGATCATCGGGCATATGCAGCGCGGCGGCAGTCCGACCTGCAAGGACCGGGTATATGCCTCCATCATGGGGGCGATGGCGGTAGACCTTCTCCTGGAAGGGAAAAGCAACCGCGTGGTAGGATACCGGCACGGCGAATATGTTGATTTTGATATCAATGAGGCGCTTGGCATGAAGAAGGATATCCCGCCGTACCAGTATGATATTGCGAAGCAGCTTGCGCTGTAGGGTGAACGGATAGCTATGACAAGAGACGTATTAGTGACGGTATCTGGCCTGCATTATGATGAGAATATTGAGGAGCTTGGGGAGGAGGCAGAGCCCATCGAAGTCATCTCCCCTGCCACGTATTTTTTCAAGGACGGCATCCATTATGTGTTCTATGAGGAGCCGGTCGAAGGGATGCCGGGGACGGTTCAAAATAAGATTAAGATTAAAGAGGGCGAATTTCTTGAGGTCACGAAATCGGGGCTTGCCAATACCCACATGATCTTTGAGAAGGACAAGATGAACGTCACGCAGTATGATACGCCCTATGGGGGGATCGTCGTGGGGACATACACAAGGAAGCTCGAAGTAGACGTCCGCGCGGAGGAGATCCGCGCGGAGGCGTGGTACTCGCTGGATGTGAGCGGGAGCAAGGTTGCGGAATG
>CAZFSW010000050.1:0-7506 GCA_964521655.1 uncultured Dorea sp. | reverse complement strand
GCTTTTCGGGACAGGGATCAGCGCACGTTCAGTTCATCGTCATGGTCCCAGACATCGCGCCAGTCAACCGCGCTCTCCCAGAGGAAGACATTCCCTTTCAGGAGGCGGAAGTTCCGGTCCGCCTTGCGCAGGATCTCCATCTCTTCATCCGTCAGGAAATCCTCAGTCACGCACTTCAGGTTGCTGACGTATTCATTTTCATACACGGAGAACGGAATCGGGATCTGCCCGCGCTGTACCGCCCATTTCACGCAGATGGTCGCCGGGTGGCAGTTATGGGCTTTCGCGATCTCGACAAGCTCCGGCATCTCGAAGGTGACGATATCGCCCTCCATCGTATCACGCTCCGGACGGCATGGAGAACCGAGCGGGCTGTACGCGATGAGCTGGATGTCGTGCTTTTTGCAGTATTCAAACAGGCTCGGCTGCTGGAAGGTCGGGTTGATCTCCACCTCCAGCACCGCGGGTTTGATACGGCACAGAGGAAGGATCTGCTCCATCTTGGTGATGGTCACATTGGACATGCCGATGCATCTTACAAGCCCCAGGTCATAGAGCTTTTCCATCTGCCGCCATACGGTCATATACTCTTCCAGGTCGAACGGCTTGTAATCCGGGTTCCTGCCTGCCAGATGGGCGCCCTTTTCGTGGTGGTTGGGGAACGGCCAGTGTACCATGTAGACGTCCGCATAATCCAGCCCAAGGTCACGGAGGCTCTGCGCACATGCCACGAGGACGTCGCCCTCCCCGTGCATATTGTTCCATACCTTTGTCATGATGGTCAGGTCTTCTCTTTGCACCAGGCCCTCCTTGAACGCACGCTGGTAGACCTTTCCGATCTCCTTTTCGTTCCCGTAGGCGGCCGCGCCGTCAAACAGGCGGTAGCCCGCCTTGATTGCGCCGTATACTGCCGCCGCCACTTCATCGGATTCAAACTTGTCATTGCCGAAAGTGCCCATCCCAACGGCGGGGATGACCATCCCGTTGTTTAATTTCCTCTGCGGGACTAATTTTGGGTTTACTGCTTCCATGATAACATCCTCCTTTTTATCATCAATCTGTTTTCTCTGCATCCATCCTGTAATACTCCAGAAGACACTGGTAGCCTGTCTCGAACAGCCGCTTCTGGCGGTCGTAGATCTCCTTCTTTCCCGGGTCCGGCGCAAAGCTTTTCTCGCGTCCGATGAACCTGTGGACCACGGAGAAATCGTCAAATACGCCGACACCTACTCCGGCGATCACTGCGGCGGCAATGGATGTCGCCGTCTCCACATGATCCAGCCTGTGAAGCGGTACGGCGAGTACATCAGCGAGGATCTGGGCTACGATATTTCCCTTTGCGCCTCCGCCTGTCAGTGCCAGTTCTGTGACCGGCGCGTTCTGCCTGTGCGCTTCCAGGATCAGGTTCAGGTTCATGGCGATCCCCTCTAATACGGCGCGGATATAATCCTCCCTTGCGTGCTCCATGCGGATGCCGAGGAAGCTCCCCGAAGTATCGGGGTTCCACCTGGGGCTTCGCTCTCCCAGCAGATACGGGAGGAATATCAGCCCCTTCGCACCGGCGGGGGATTGCATGACAAGCTGGTCCATAAGCTGGTAGACAGATTCTTTGCTTTGCCGCGCCTGTTTTTCCTCTTCTGCACAGAGCGCCTTTTTTATGTAGGAATAGGAGCTCCCCGCTGCCTGCATTGTTCCGCAGGGCATATATTTCCCGGGGATGACATGGCCGAAGCAGATGAGTGTCCGTTCCTTATCAAGGAACATCTTATCAGAGGTTCCGGCGATCCATGCGGAAGTCCCGAAGGAGAGGAACATCTGCCCGTTGTCGATGCTCCCTGCCCCAAGCGCGGAGCATGGGCCGTCGCCGCCGCCGCAGACGACCTTAGCAGAGGTGGGAAGGCCGAGCTGCGAAGCGGCGTCCTCCCTCAGCTTCCCGATCACATCTGTCGATGCATGGAGTTCGGGAAGCTTTTCTTTGTCTATGCCGGAGGCGCTTAGAATCTCGTCCGCCCAGCAAAGCTTCTGCAGGTTAAAGGCGTCGGTTCCCGACGCTTCGGAGTAATCCGTCACAAATTCCCCGGTCATCCGGCAGATGATGTAATCTTTCGCAAGGAGCATCTTATAAGTCTTTTCATAGATCTGCGGCTCATTGTCCCTGATCCACATCAGCTTCTCCAGGCTGTAGCTCGCGCTGGCCCTGTGCCCGGTGATCTCGTTCATCCGCTCTTTTCCGACCTGCTCCTCAAGCGCGGCCGCCTGCTTTTCGGCCCTTAAGTCCGCCCAGATCATGGCGGGCCTTAGCTCGCGGCCCTGCCTGTCCACAGCCACGCACGCCTGCATCTGTGAGGAAAAAGAAATTCCCAGCACATCCTCTGTCTGGATATTTCTTGTGATCTCCTTCGTCGCCCTGCATACGGCGTCCCACCAGTCCGCCGGATTCTGTTCCGCACAGTTTTTCTGGAAGAAATGCACATCGTAGGGAACCGTGCAGCTTTCTATCAGCTTTCCCCGCACGGAAAACAGGGATGCTTTATTTCCGGAGGTTCCCAGGTCATGCGCGATCAAATACTTGTCCATACGTATATATACGCCTCCTTTCATACGTGTATGTTGCCAAAGCTTCTGTCTGCTGCCATTATCATAGCATAGAAAACTATAATTGTAAATATATGAAATAAAAAAAGTTTCGTATGAAACCAATGGTATTGACAAATGAAGTTTTTCATGTTATGATAAATTGGCATGAAAATCAGGAGGTATCTTGGCGCTTATGATACACGGATTGTTTTGCATTCCATGCGCCAGCGATCCCGAAGCATTTCAAATCCGGGCGGGGAAAGCAAAGAAAGGAGGCAGATATGAAGGAAAGACATTCTGCGCTGCTTGAATATGTCATCGGGCACGGGAAGACGGAGGTTGGCGTTCTCGCCGGATATCTGGGCGTGTCCGAGGTAACAGTCCGCAAGGATCTGGAGTATCTTGCCGAGCGTGGGATCATAAAAAGGGAGCGGGGCTATGCGGTCCCGAACGACCCCGGCGATATCCATTACCATATGGCGTTCCATCTGGCGGCGAAACAGAGCATCGCGAAAGCGGCCGCCGCGCTGGTTGAGGACGGCGAATCCATTATCGTGGAAGCTGGCTCCACCTGTGCGCTGTTTGCCGAGGAGCTCGCGAAGACGAAGAGGAACGTCACGATCATCACCAATTCCCTGTACCTGGCATCCTATGTCCAACATTATACCAACGTCCAGATCGTACTGCTTGGCGGGACGCTCCAGGCGGGAGGGCAGGCCCTTGTCGGGCCGCTGACAAAGAACGCGGTGCGCACTTTCCATGTAGACAAGATATTTCTGGGTACGGATGGATATTCCAGAGGGCGGGGGTTCACCGGGGAGGATCTGATACGGGTGGAAACGCTGGGCTGTATGTTAAAATCCGCAGACCATGCCTATATGCTGACTGTTTCAGAGAAGTTTGGGCGTCCGGGCGCCGTCTCATTTCTGGAGGCGAAGGATGTGTACCAGCTCGTCACGGACTGCGGCTTAAGCGCAGAGGAGAGGGAATACCTGGAAAGCCAGGGGGTAAAGGTTACTATTGTTTAACATATATTCATCATTAAGGAGGAGAACTATGAAATATTTATTAGACACAGCAAATCTGGAGGCAATCAGGCGTTTTTATGACATTCTGCCCATCTCAGGCGTGTCGACCAACCCGTCGATTGTGAAGAAAGAGGGAAAGATTGATTTCTATGCGCACATGAACGAGATCCGTTCCATCATCGGAAAATACAAGCCCTTCCATATCCAGGTGACGGCTCTGGACGCCGAGGGGATGCTCCGCGATGCGGACGCGCTGATGAATAAAGTCGATACGGATGTGTATGTCAAGGTTCCGGTGACGATGGAGGGCCTGCGCGCGATCAAGAAGATGAAAGCAGAGGGGATCGCTGTGACGGGAACCGCCATCTATAGCAAGCAGCAGGGCTTCCTTGCCATGGAAGCGGGGGCGGACGCGATCGCGCCATATTTTAACCGCATGGAAAATATGGGGATCTGCCCGGACGACGTCATCCGCTCATTTGCAGATGCGATTGAGCTTTACGGTTATAAGACGGAGATCCTGGCGGCAAGCTTCAAGAATGCAGGGCAGGTGATCCGGGCGTTCGAGGCGGGCGCGCAGACGGCGACTATGGACCCGTCCATTCTGGAGTCCGCGCTGACGCAGGCGCATATCCTGGATGCGGTAGACACCTTTGACAAGGACTGGAAATCCGTATTCGGAGACGTGTTATTGAGCGAGCTGTAAACCGCCCGCCCACACGCGGCATACAGAAGGAAACCATATAAAAACAGTCGCGTTTTGCCGGAATCTATGATAGTATATATTCGTACACAGGAAGCAAAAGGCTGGCTGGTTTCTGAGGAGGATAAGACATGCCAGATTATTATCTTGCCGTGGACATCGGCGCTTCAAGCGGCCGCCATATGCTGGGGTCCGTGGAGGACGGGAAACTGAAGCTGGAGGAGATATACCGCTTCCAGAACGGGATGAAGGAATGTGGCAAAACCCTGTGCTGGGATCATGATATGCTGTTCGCGCAGATCAAGGCGGGGATGAGAAAGTGCTTTGAGCTTGGCAAAGCTCCGGTATCTATGGGAATTGATACATGGGGCGTGGATTTTGTGCTGCTCGGCAGGGACGGCCAGATCCTCGGCCGGCCTGTCGGCTACAGAGACGGAAGGACCAAAGGGATGGACAGGAAGGTCGAAGCCGCGATCTCCCAGGAAGAGCTGTACGCCCGCACAGGGATACAGACACAGGTCTACAATACCATCTATCAATTGCAGGCGGTGAAAGAGGAAAATCCAGAACATCTGGAGCAGGCAAAAGCCCTGCTTATGACGCCGGATTATTTTCATTTTCTCCTGACCGGGGAAAAATGTGCGGAATATACGATCGCCACGACAAGCCAGCTTGTCGGCGCATCGTCCGGGGACTGGGACAGAGAGCTTCTTAAGAGGCTGGGATTCCCGGAGAAGATCTTTCAGAAGCTGTCCATGCCGGGCACGTCGGCAGGGAGGCTTACAGAGGAGGTGCAGCGTGAGGTGGGTTTTGACTGCGAGGTCATACTGCCTGCGGCTCACGACACGGCGTCCGCCGTGCTGGCTGTCCCTGCAGAAAGCGGGGATGTGCTGTATATCAGCTCCGGCACATGGTCTTTGATGGGCGTGGAGAGGGAGAAGCCGGACTGTTCGGTGAGGAGCATGAAAGCAGACTTTACAAATGAAGGCGGGTACGGGCAAAGATATCTCTATCTGAGGAATATCATGGGGCTTTGGATGATACAGTCCGTGCGCCGGGAGATTGCGGCGGATGTAAGCTACGCGGCAATCTGTGAGGAAGCTTCAGGGGAAACCATACCGTCTGTGGTGGATTGCAATGATGCGCGTTTCCTCGCGCCGGAAAGCATGGTGAAAGCCGTGCAGGACTACTGCCGGGCGTCCGGGCAGCAGGTCCCGCAGACGCTGGGGGAGCTTGCGGCGGTCATCTATCACAGCCTTGCCGGATGCTATGCGGATACGCTGAGGCAGATGGAAGAGCTGACGGGGAAATCTTATGATACCATTTATGTGGTAGGAGGCGGCTCCAACGCGGATTATCTGAACAGGCTTACGGCAAAGCACACGGGGAGACGGGTCCTTGCAGGACCGGCGGAGGCGGCGGCAATCGGGAACGTGATGGTACAGATGCTAAGCAAGGGGGCATTTGGAGGGCTTCCCGAGGCGAGAGACTGTGTCCGGCGCTCCTTTGACATTAAGGTATATACGGAATGAATCAGAGAAAGAGAGAAAGGGAAAATAAGATGCAGACAGAGCTTGAGATCAAAAAAGAGATGTGCGAGATCGGGAAGCGGGTATATGAAAGAGGCATGGTGGCGGCAAATGACGGAAATTTTTCCGTGAAGCTTGGGCCGGACGAATACCTGTGTACCCCTACGGGAGTCAGCAAGGGCTTTATGACGCCCGAATATATCTGCCGCGTGGACGCTGAGGGTAAGGTGCTTGAGGCGACGGAAGGATTTTGCCCGTCCTCTGAGATTAAGATGCATATGAGGATTTACCGGGAGCGCCCGGATGTCAATGCGGTCGTGCATGCACATCCGCTGTATGCGACAACCTTCGCGGTGGCCGGGATCCCGCTGATGGAGCCGATTCTGCCGGAGGCGGTCATATCACTGGGAGGCGTGCCGCTTGCAAAGTATGGGACTCCGTCTACGGAGGAGGTCCCCGATTCTGTCATGCCGTATCTCCAGCAGTATGACGCTGTGCTGTTGGAAAATCACGGCGCGCTGACGTATTCCGATACTCTGCTGAATGCATATCACAAGATGGAATCCCTGGAGTTCTACGCACGTCTTATGTATCAGGCAAAGGCGCTCGGAGGGCCCCAGATCCTTGACGGGAAGCGGGTGGAGGAGCTGTATGAGATCAGGCGGAGGATGGGGCTTTCGGGGAAGCATCCCGCTGTCTGTTCTTCCCGCGAACAAAATTAACTGACGTTTTTAACTGTTCATCGCGGTATATGCAGTTACACTATATATAAATATTCCACCTGTGCGGCTGGAAAATATCATACGAGGAGGAAGGATTATGTCATTCGTAACATCTGAACAAATGCTGGCGGACGCGCAGAAGGGCAATTATGCTGTGGGCGCTTTCAACGCGGAGAATATGGAGATGGTGAAAGCCATCATCCGCGCGGCGGAGGAGCTGCGGGCGCCGGTCATGATCCAGACGACGCCGTCCACGGTGAAGTACGGGACTCTGGAGACATTCCATGCGATGGTATCTGCGGAGGCACAGAGGGCGAGCGTGCCGGTCTGCCTGCACCTTGACCACGGAAACAGCTTCGAGCTGGCTGTACAGGCGATGAAAGCGGGTTACACATCCGTGATGATCGACGGCTCGCATGAGGATTTTGAGGGCAATGTAGCCGTCACCAGGAAGGTGGCGGAAGTCGCCCGCGCACTTGGGATCCCGGTAGAGGCGGAGCTGGGAAAGGTGGGCGGCAAGGAAGACGATTTGGAGGCGGACCAGGATACGAATACGGATCCTGAAGAGGCAAGGGAATTTGTGGAAAGGACAGGAGTCACCTCCCTTGCGATTGCGATCGGAACTGCCCACGGGTTCTATCACGGAACGCCGGTGCTCGACAAGGAGCGTGTCTCAGAGGTGAAAAAGCTGGTGTCCGTCCCACTGGTGCTTCACGGGGCTTCCGGGCTCAGCGAGGAGGATGTGAGGGAGTGCGTAGAGCGCGGCATGTGCAAGGTCAATTTTGCGACGGAGCTGCGCGCCGCTTACACAGACGCCTGCAAGAAGCTGCTCGCTGAAAAGCCGGAGACCTTTGACCCCAAGAAGCTTGGAGTGGCGGCGATGGAGGCGGTGAAGGAAATCGTCAAGAGCCGCATGGTCATGTGCGGCTGCGGCGGCAGGGCCTAGT
>CAZFSW010000049.1:0-7513 GCA_964521655.1 uncultured Dorea sp. | reverse complement strand
ACGATCTCCTCTGCCAGCTCGAACGAATAGATGATCTTTTCTTTTACTCTCTTCCCCGTCATCTGCTCCAGCGCCTTCGCATAGTAGTCTAACTGCGCGTGGTATTTCTCTTCCAGCTCCCGCGCGCGGCGGACCTTGTCAGTCTTATAGTCAATGACCGCAAGCCCGTCCGGCTCTTCAAAGTACGCATCAATGATCCCCTGCACCAGGATCTGCCCATCGCCGGTCCCGCCGGGATAAATGCTCTGCGCGTCCACCCCCAGCACAAAGGGCTGTTCCCTCTTAAGCATCCCGCTCGCCGCGCACTTGCGCATTCTCACGCCGATTTCGCTGCGAAGGAACGCCAGTATGTCCTCCGGGCTTATACTCTGCGCCATCTCCTCCGTCATCTGGCCCTCCTTGCAGAACCGCGCCATCTCCTCTCTCAGCCCGTTTTCCGTATACTCCCTTCTAAAATCCAGAAGCTGCAAAAGCCTGTGGTATGCCGTTCCTCTGGACGCGCCGGAAAGCTTTTCTTCCTTTTGGAGAAATCTGGGGATCAGCGGCACGACCTCCGGCTCCTCATACAGCATCTCTCCGTATTCGTCCGCATTTTCCAGCGCTTCGCCGGCCGTTTCCAGGAAATGCACCCGCTTCTTAAGCTCTGATACGGTAAATTTAAGCTTCTGGGAACGGCTCTCCTGATAGGCATAAGAATATCCGAACTGTTCCTTTAGGATCTCCCGCACCTCCGGCTCGTAGACCCGGTCAGTGTCCCATTGCTCCAGATACTCCTTTTGTATCCTCCCGGCCGTCTCTTCTTCCACCTCTTCCTTTACAAGATCTGCAAAGGTAAGCCTCCTGCAGACGACCGGGATCTCCTCCGGCACGCGCCAAAGCGCAGGGATCAGCCAGTCCCAGTAAGTCGCGGCGGTACTGAGCCTGCCGAAGCTTAGCGCCCCCGCCCCGCTCTCCTGCAGGCCCGCCAGCTTCTTTTCCAGATTCGGGAGGGTCCCGGTGATGATCAGCTTTTCCTTCGCGCGGGTAAACGCCACATACAAGATCCGCAGCTCTTCGCTGAGGCTGTCGAGCGCCTCTTCCTTCTGAATCACTTTTTTTATAATGGTCGGGCTTTTCGTCCGCCGATTCAGATCCACGGCGTCCAGCCCGATCCCCAGCCTGGCGTGGAGCACAGCGCTGCTCCTTGCATCCTGCATATTGAAGCGTTTCCCCATGCCAGCCGCGAACACGATCGGAAACTCCAGCCCTTTGCTCTTGTGGATGGTCATGATACGCACCGTGTCCGACTGCTCGTCCTGGAGCGCCGCCTCACCGTAGTCCACGTCATATTTCTGGAGCTGCTCAATATAGCGGACAAAATGAAACAGCCCCTTGTAGCTGCCCGCCTCAAATGCTTTCGCTTTCTCCACCAGCATATCAAGGTTCGCCCGTCTCTGCTCCCCGCCCGGCATCGCCGCCATAAAATCGCCGTACCCGGTCTCTGCAAGGATTTGCCTGAGCAGCTCATGCACCGGCGTGTACGGGACTTTCCTCCGGAAGCCCTCCATCTGCGTCAGGCAGTTGTCCAGCTTGGCGCGCACAGCTTCCTCCCTCCCTGCTTCCCTGTATCTGGAAACAGCCAGATAAAACGGCTCCTCCTTATCTGCGCTCCTGATGATGGCAAGCTCCTCCTCCGTGAGCTTCCCAAACGGCGACGCAAGCACCGCCGCAAGCGGAATGTCCTGCCACTGGTTATCCAGCGTCCGCAGATAGTCCAGCAGCACGCCGATCTCCTGGGTGGAAAAATATCCCTCTCTTGTCCCGGTACATGCCGGGATCCCCTCCCGGTCCAGCGTCTCCAAAAATACATCAGCAAAGCCCCTTACACTCCGGACAAGAATTACAATATCAGAATACCGCACAGGGCGAAGCTTCCCCGTTTTCGCGTCCACGACCTGATGATCCCGGACAAGCTTTCGGATGCGGCCCGCGATCGCGCGAGCCTCTAACTCCCGCTCCGTAATCCTGGCTTGCTGCGCAGATCCGCTTTGCTCCGGGTCAGCGCCCGCATGATCCATATGACTGTCAATGACCAGGACCTCCGTGTATGCGTCTTGCACCTCCGGATACTTGGCCCCCGCATACAGCGCGGCAGAATCATCATACGCAATCCCGCCCAGTTCCCGGGTCATGATCTGCCGGAACAGATAATTGACGCCCTCAAGCACCTCCCGCCTGCTGCGGAAATTCCTGTGCAGGTCGATCCTTTGCTCATCGCCATCCGAAGTGCTGTAGGCATGGAATTTCTCCATGAACAACTCCGGCCTGGAAAGCCGGAATCTGTAGATGCTCTGCTTGACGTCCCCGACCATGAAGATATTATGCTCTCCCGCCGACGTCCGCGACACGCTGGTAAGGATCACCTCCTGGATCAGGTTACTGTCCTGATATTCGTCGATCATGACCTCCGCAAACTGCCTCTGGTATTCCTTCGCCACCGCAGATGGGACAAATTTTCCTTCGCCCTTTTCTATGTCATCCTTCGTATTGCGCTCCGTGAGGATCTGCAAGGCATACTGCTCCATATCAGAGAAGTCGATCATATCCTTCTCGCGCTTCTTCTCTTCAAATCTGTCCGCAAACTCCTCCACAAGCTTCACCAGGACTTCCACTTGCGGCCTGCTGACCCGGATATCTTCAAGGATCCCATCCATGTCCTCATAAAAATACTGGGAAGCCACATCGCCCACCAGCTCTTTTACCTCCGCCCGGATCGCCTTTGCCCGCGCGGTCTTTTCCTCCGACACACGTTTGTCCCGGTTTGCCGCAAGCCTCTCCCACGCCAGGCTTCTCATCCGCCTGTCCAGTCCGGCGAAAGACTCCTCCCCCAGCATCCCGTCCACCATCCGCAGATCCGCAAGGAACGCCGCTTCATACGCCGCCGGGCCGTCCGGCTCGCGGCACAGGGAAAGCCCGCGCTCAAGCAGCTCCCTCGCATCGGTAAGATAACATCTCACCCGTTCCATTGCAAGCCGGATAAACCTGCTTTTTTCCAGCTCCTCTGTGGTATCCGCCTGATACGCCACAGCACAGTCCCCAAGCCACCCCGCAGGATCCGGGTAGCTTCTGGAAAATTCATAGATTTTTAAGATCAGCTCTTCCAGCCTTTTGTCATCCCTGCTCCCGCCGTATGCCGCGGCAAAGTCCAAAAACCCCTGTTCCCCGGCGTCATAACGCTCCTCCAGCATCTCGGAGAGCACGTCATGACGCAGAAGCTTAAGCTCCCCCTCCTCCCCGATGCGAAACCCGGGGTCAAGATCGATCACATGGAAATAATCCCGTATGACTGAGAGGCAGAAGCTGTGGATCGTCGTGATCAGGGCATTGTGGATCAGGGTAGCCTGCTGCTTCAGATGCTCATTTTCCGGCTCCATCAGAAGCCTTTTCTCAATGGCGTCGCGGATGCGTTCCTTCATCTCTGCCGCCGCCGCTTCCGTAAATGTTACGACCAGCAGATTTTCTACGCTGATCGGGTGATCCTTATCTGTCAGCATCGCGATGATCCGCTCCACCAGCACGGCAGTCTTGCCCGAACCCGCCGCAGCCGAGACCAGGAGGCTCCTCCCCCTAAGGCGGATCACCTTTTGCTGTTCCTCTGTCCATGCCACGCCCATCTCACTCACATCCCTTTTCTGCAGCATACATCTTCATCGCCGCAACCGCTTCTTCCCGGCTCATCTTCTCTATCTCCCGGTACTGATACCCCGGCACCCTTCTGTCAAACCCGCATATATGCCGGTACGCGCAGTAATCACAGCCGCTCTCCTGCCCTCTCCGGTAGGGGATCGCCGCCGTCTCGCCCGCCAGGATCCTCCCATGTATCTCGCCCACCTTTCTGAGTGCGTGGCGCATCATCAGCCGGAACTCTTCTTCCGGCACAGCCTTTGAGCTTTTGGCAAGGCTTCCATTTTTATTATATTTCACCGGAACCGCCAGCGATTCCCCCTCCGTCTGCCGGTCCAGATGGGCGAGAACCTCGTCCTGGAGATTCACAAGTCCATCCGGTGTGAGTTTCTTAAGGATCTCCCTCTGTAATTCCTCATGCCTTTCTTCCTCCGGGTCTTGATTTCCCGGACGCTTCTCTACAAGCGGGTCCTGGATCCGATAGTAGAAGACCCCGGCGGGAATGGCTTCCTTCCCCGGCTCTCTCTCCTGCTGCGCAGAAAGCGCCGCGTCCATATACACCATCAGTTGAAGCTGGAGCCCGTGGTACAGCGCGGACACGTCAAACGCCTTGCTGCCCGTCTTATAATCCAGGACCTTCACATACACCTTATCCCCATCCTCGCACGTATCGATCCGGTCTATCTTTCCATTGGCAAAACGGAGCTCATACGCCGACGGCTCAAAATCCCCCGCCGAAAGCTGCCTCGTGAGCGCCCACACCGTCCTTTCCAGCAGCCGTTTGATCTGCACGATCTGATATGCATTGCGCGCGGAGCTGTAAAGTACGCTGTTGCCATAATCCGCGATGGATTCCTCCACGCTCTCTTCTATAAAGCCGTCCCTCTGCTCTTCGGTAAGCTTCGTCCAGCGCAGTCCGGCGTTTTTTACCTTCCATGAAAATCTCTCCAGCGCGCTGTGGCACACATTTCCCAGGTCTACCGCCTGGAACTCATACTCCCTGCGCTTTCTGAGGTTCAGCCCATAGGCCAGGAAATGCGCGAATGCGCATGCCGAGAAACGCTCCAGCCTCGTGATGCTGTCCTCAAAATGTTCCCCGTACAGTTCCTTTGCCATGTTCTCGGTCAGGCCGTCCTTTGGGCGGCGGTAATAGCCGGCCCTCAGTAATTCCTCCGTCCTGTCCCTCCATTTTGGCTCATTCAGATACCAGGTATAAAGCTCCTGCCACGCACTGTCCATCCCCTTGCGGCTCCTGGCGCCCCGGACCAGAGCGCGAAGCCCCATTTCCTGCGTCAGCTCCCGCTCGTAGAAATCCTGTCTCTCCTCATCCCGGACCTCAAGGAGCGGATATAGCCTCCGAAGCTCCCCGATCAGGTAAGACGGGCGCACGCTCTTTCCCTCTGCCGAGACCTTGCTGTAGTATACCTCCAGCCGCTTTGAAGGCTTAGTCAGGTTCAGATAGAGATAGAACTTCTGGATATATGCCTGCTCCTTTCCGCCCGGCGCAAGCGCGAGCTTCTCTTTGGCAAACCTCTCCCTGTCCCGCTCGGACAAAAGCCCTGTGCGAAGAAGCGGCCCCGGCAGGCACGTGTCATCCGCCCCCACGAAAAAAAGCGCTTTCACGTCCTTAAGCCTCGTGCGCTGCACATCCCCCGCTACCACCTGGTCCACGCCGGGCGGGATAACGCCCACGCGCGCCTCCGCAAGTCCCGCGTCAAACAGGCGGCAGTATTCACTTAGGCTCACCGGCTCGTCCCCCAGAAGCTCCACGAACTTATCAAACAGATCCACAAGGATCCGGTAAATCTGGGCATACTCCTTCGCCAGTGCGAACTCCCCCGCCGCATGGAACATTTCCTCCTGCTTCTTAAGCTTTAGCTGCATTTCCTCCTTTACCATAAATTCATAAAGGGCAAGCGTAATATCCTTCACCGTCTTTTTTCTCTGCTTCAGCACAAATACCAGAGCGTCCATTTTCTCCACAAACGCCACGCGGCAGTGGTTTAGCGCCTCAAGCTCCTCTTCCTTCATCCCTTTCAGCTTGCGGACCCATTTTTCCTGCCATCTTTTGTATCCCCGGATCCCCACGCCGATCACATAATTCTCCATCATGCACGTCTCTTCATAGGAGATCCCGGAAAGCCCCGTGCGCAGGAACCGGAACACACTCTCGCACGTAAAATTCTGTTCCGCCATGTTCAGAAGGCTGCGCAGATATTCCACAAAGGAATTGAGAAGAATGCTCCGCTTGTGGTCCATGAATACGGGAATCCCATAAGCCGCAAACGCCTCCTCCAGATAATCCCCGTAAATATCCATATTTCCGGCGATCACGCCGATGTCGCGGTAGCGGTACCCCTGCGTGCGGGCAAGCCTTTGTACCGCGCCCGCTACGGCAAACGCCTCCTCGCGCGGATTTGCCGCCACATGGACATGGACCGCCTCCTGCTCCTTCTGATATAGCTCTTTCCCATACCGGAAAAGATTCCTCTCCAGGAACGCAAGCGGCTCATTTTCCCGGAAACGCCAGACCGGACGCCCATAGAGGAGCTCCGGCTCTTCTATGGCAACCTTCTCTTCTCTTGCGATCTCCACAAGCGACGTCACCATGCGCTTCCCAAGCGCAAAGAGCTGATAGGGGTGCCGGTAAACATACGGGTCTTCGCGCTCATCCATCGTCACAGTCACGATAACCTTGCGGCAATACCGCAGCAGTTCCCGCAGCAGACGGTTCTGCACGGGGGTAAAGCCCGTAAATCCGTCCAGCACGACCGTGCTGTTCTTCAAAAGCCCTGACTTTTCCACCTCCGCGCTTAAGACGTCGAGAAGCTCTTCCTTTGTGATATATTTTTTTTCCAGATATTTTGTAAAGCCCTGATAGAGCAGCTGGATATCCTTGAGCTTATAGTAAAATGCCGAGCCCTCCCCCGCCGTTTCCAGTACCCGCTTTAACTCCTCTTCCCCGACGCCATATTGGGTAAGCTCAGAGATCACGGACTTGACCTCGCTGATATAGCCGGGTTTTTTCATATTTCCCTTAAGGACCCGCAGCTCCTTTTCGCAGTCCCCCGCGATCTTGCGCAGGACAAGGCTTTTCCCTTCATCGTCAAGCACAGGGAGCGCCCCTCCCCCCGTCTCTTCAAAGACCCGGTAAGCAAGCCTGTGGAAGCTTGACACATCGATATTCATAATCCCGTGCTTCGGGTGGAGTTCAACCAGGTCCTTCTGCGTCTGCATGGTAAACTGCTCCGGCACAAGGACGATAAAATCCTGCTCCGGATGCGCCATCGCTTCCTCAATGACATACCGATACAGATAATACGATTTTCCTGAGCCTGACGGCCCAAATACAAACCTTAATGACATGGCCTCTCCTGATGCTCTTTCCCGGTCATCTCCCTGACCGTAAGCCGGAGCACACATACTGATTTCAGCATCGTTTCCGTAAATTCCCAGCCGCCCCTTCCGGCGGTATGCTCCATGAGCGCGCGAAGACCCGCTTTCTTCTCTTCCTCAGCCTCCACGATCTCTATCTGCCCGCTTCCGATAATGCTGCAAAAATACGCGGAATACCCGCAGGCAGTGTCCGCTGTTTTAAGCGCATAGTCCGTATCCATCTCAAAACCGGCCATAAGCCCCGGGTTCTCCCGGATAAGCCTGATCTTCCGCCCGTCCCCCGCACTGTGGAAATACAGCGTATACTGCCCGTCCTTCTTCACATAGCCGAAGCTCAGCGGGACGATGTATACCTGCCCGGCATCCGCAAGGCCGAGGCGGCAGCAATGGCATTTCTTCATAATGGCTTCTAACTGATGTCCGTCTGTGACCTCACGTTCTGCCCTGCGCATGG
>CAZFSW010000048.1:0-7551 GCA_964521655.1 uncultured Dorea sp. | reverse complement strand
CCATCCCTTGTAACTACTGTCCAGCCATCATCCAGCCAGTCCACTTCCCAGCCGCCCATGTTGATCATAGGCTCGATGGCAAGCGTCATCCCGGCCTTTAACAATACGCCCTTCCTCTTTTTTTCAAAATTCGGGATCTCCGGGGCTTCGTGCAGGTCTGTCCCAACGCCATGCCCGCACAGGTCGCGGACAACTCCGTAGCCCCGGCTTTCGGCATATCTTCCGACCGCCCTTGAAATGTCAAATAGATGATTGCCCTCCCGCGCGTATTTTATACCTTCAAAGAAGCATTCCCTTGTGACGTCGATAAGCTTCTGCGCCTCTTCGCTGATCTGGCCGACCGCGTGCGTCCTCGCCGCGTCGGAGTGGTAGCCTTTATAGATGACTCCCGCGTCAAGGCTTACGATATCGCCCTCTCTTAGGATCCTTTTTTTGCTCGGGATGCCGTGGACGACCTCCTCATTTACCGATACGCAGATGGACGCAGGATATCCGTTGTAATTCAGGAAAGACGGAGTGCAGCCATAGCTTCTGATAATCTCCTCCCCCAGACGGTCGATCTCCTTCGTGCTGATCCCCGGATGGATTGCCTTAGCAAGCTCGGTATGCACGATCTCCAATATCCGCCCGGACTCTGTCATCAGTTCGATTTCTCTGGACGATTTTATCGTGATTGGCATATGCTACGCTCCCAATATCCCGGTGATCTCCCGGAATACGTCCTCAATGTCGGCGGTCCCGTCCACCTCTTTTAGAATGCCCGCCTTTGTGTAGTAATCGATCAGGGGCTGCGTCTGCTCATGGTATACGTTCAGGCGCTTCGTCACCGTCTCCGGCTTGTCGTCGTCTCTTAAGATCAGTTCCTTCCCGCACACGTCGCAGATCCCCTCTTTCTTCGCCGGGGCATAGACGAGATGGTATGTAGCCCCGCAGCCCACGCACGCGCGCCGTCCGCCCATGCGCGTTACGATGCTCTCATCCGGGACCTCTACGTTAATCGCGTAATCCATCTTCTGCCCAAGCCCTGCAAGCGCCTTATCCAAAGCCTCCGCCTGCGGGATCGTCCGCGGAAACCCGTCAAGGACATAGCCGTTTTTGCAGTCGTCCTGTCCCACGCGGTCCACTACCAGGTCTACGACCAGCTCATCCGGCACAAGAAGCCCCTGATCCATATAAGTCTTCGCTTTTTTCCCCAATTCCGTGCCGCTCTTGATATTCGCCCGGAAGATATCGCCCGTGGAAATATGTGGGATGCCATACTTTGCGGCGATTTTTTTCGCCTGAGTGCCTTTGCCCGCCCCCGGCGCGCCCAGCATGATAATCTTCATGATTCTTCCTCCTTTATAGCACTTTAACCCGCAGAAAAAATTCCGCGAGTTGAAGCCGCATATCCTATGCCTAATTATTCAGGAACCCTTTGTAATTGCGTACCAGCATCTGGGATTCTATCTGTTTCAGGGTTTCCAGTATGACGCTGACGATAATGATCAGCGACGTACCGCCAAACGATACATCCGCGCCAAGCCATCCGTTGAAAAAGATTGGGACTATCTGCACCAGCACAAGGCCGCACGCGCCGATAAATATAATGTAATTCAGGATTTTTGTCAGATATTCTACCGTTGGCCGCCCCGGACGGATCCCTGGTATAAACCCTCCGTTTTTCTTCATGTTATTCGCGATCTCCAGCGGGTTAAATGTAATCGACGTATAGAAATACGCGAAAAACACGGTCAATATAATGTAAACGATAAGCCCCCACGAATATTTCAGATATTGCGGATTGCACCAGTTCCCCTGGTTCATCCCTCTTAGTATCTCACTGCCGATCCCCGTCCCGTTCCCTTTTCCCATAAAGGTTGCGATCACGATCGGGAACTGCAGGAGCGAGGAGGCGAAGATGATCGGGATTACCCCGGCAGTATTGACCTTAAGCGGGATGTGCGTGGACTGTCCCCCGTAGGTCCTGCGCCCCGCCATCTTCTGCGAATACTGTACGGCAATGCGCCGCTCCCCATCCTGTAGGATGACTACGAACACGACCAGCGCGAGGATGATCGCCAGGATCACCACAACCGCCAGGCCGCCCGACGCAAGGGTCTTGCCCTTTACGAACTGCTCGAAAAGCGTCGCCATGTCGCTTGGGATCCGGGAGATAATGTTAATTACCAGCACGATGGAGATCCCGTTTCCGACGCCTTTCTCAGTGATACGCTCGCCGATCCACATCAGAAACGCGGAGCCTGCTGTCAGCGTCAGGACAACGATTGCCGCATTGACAAAATTGTACTCCACCAGAAGCCCCTGGCGCCCAAAGCCTACCGCCATCGCCGTAGACTCTATCAGCGCCAGCCCCACAGTGAGATACCGGGTGATTGCGACAATCTTCTTGCGTCCGTCCGCGCCTTCCTTCTGCATCTCCTCCAGCTTTGGGATCGCGATCGTGAGGAGCTGCATGATGATGGAAGATGTGATATATGGCGTAATGCTCAGGGCAAATACGGACATCTGTTCAAAAGAGCCGCCGGTAAAAGCGTTAAACAGGTTGAACGCCTCCCCCGTGTTTTCTGCGAAAAACTCCTGGATATATTCCGAATTTACCCCCGGCGTCGGGAGCTGGGAGCCAAGCCTGATTATGACCAGCATTAAAAATGTGTATCCGATTTTCCTGCGGATGTCCTTAATCTGAAATGCTTTCCGGAATGTCTCTAACATTAGATCACCTCTGCTTTTCCACCTAACGCCTCGATCTTGGACACGGCGCCAGCGCTAAATGCATTCGCCTGCACAGTAAGTTTCTTCGTAAGCTCGCCTTTCCCAAGTATTTTCACACCATCTTTAACATTCTTGACAATTCTGCGTTCCTTCAGCATCTCCACCGAAACGGTCGCGCCGTCGTCAAACACTTCCAGAGCGCTTACATTAATGCCCACGATCTCTTTCGAGTTCCTGTTTGTAAAGCCCCTCTTCGGTATTCTTCTGTATAATGGCATCTGGCCGCCTTCAAACCCCGGCCTCGTGCCTCCCGAACGGGCTTTCTGGCCCTTATGCCCTTTCCCGGCTGTCTTGCCGTTCCCGGAGCCGTGCCCGCGCCCTCTTCTGAAATTATTGCTGTGCTTTGAACCATCAGCGGGCCTTAAGTTTGATAAATCCATGGTACACCTCCTGTCTTATTATCTGCTTCTATGCCTCTTCCACCTTCAGCATATATTCTACCTGCTTAATCATTCCCCTTGTCGCCGCGTTGTCTGGAAGCTCGACGGTCTTGTTGAGCTTTCTTAAGCCCAGGGCTTTTACAGTCCTCCTGTGCTTCGGCACAGCGCCAATCGGAGATTTTACCAGTGTAATCTTTAAATTCGCCATCTTTTTTACCTCCTATGCGTCCGGGCGACGCCCGGCCCTGATCAGCCTATGATCTCCTCCACGGATTTGCCTCTAAGCTTCGCCACAGCCTCCGGGGATTTCACCTGCCGCAGCCCTTTGATCGTGGCCAGGACTACGTTCTGCTTATTGTTGGAGCCAAGAGATTTGGTCCGGATGTTCTTAATCCCCGCCATCTCGATTACGGCACGCGCGGGGCCTCCCGCGATAACGCCGGTGCCTTCGGGCGCTTTCTTAAGAAGCACGCGGGCTCCTCCAAATTCTCCGATAAAATCATGCGTGATGCTCTCATGGTCGTCCAATGCGACGCGGATCAGGTTCTTTGCGGCGTCCTCTTTTCCCTTGCGGATCGCCTCCGGGATCTCCGTGGCTTTCCCAAGCCCCGCGCCGACAAGCCCGTTTCCGTCCCCGACAACCACCAGAGCTGTGAATCTCATATTGCGGCCGCCTTTCACAACCTTCGTTACACGCTTGATTGACACTACTTTTTCTTCTAATTCCAATTGACTGGCGTCAATACGTTCCTGTCTCATGTGTGCCCCTCCTCTTAGAAATTCAACCCAGCTTCTCTAGCTGCGTCTGCTAATGCCTGGATTTTCCCGTGATACAGGAAACCGCCCCTGTCGAAGACAACATCCCTGATCCCTTTGTCTATTGCCCTCTCTGCTATCACCTTTCCCAGATAAGACGCCGCCTCGACATTATTCGTCTTTTCCAGGTTTGCTTTCACATCCTTCTGAAGAGTGGAAGCGGAAACCAGCGTATTCTGGGCTGTATCGTCAATAATCTGCGCGTACATGTGATTGTTGCTTCTGAATACCGCCAAACGCGGGCATTCGGCTGTGCCGCTTAGACGGTTCCGTATTCTCTTATGCTTCTTCACACGGACAGCGCTTCTCGTTTTCTTGCTAACCATTTCTTACACTCTCCTTTCTTATTTCTTGCCTGTCTTGCCGACCTTGCGCCTGATCACCTCGTCCGCGTACTTGATGCCCTTGCCCTTATATGGCTCCGGCTTCCTCTTGGCGCGGATCTCAGCCGCATACTGGCCTACTTTTTCTTTATCGATTCCCTTGACGGTGATCTTGTTCTGCCCTTCCACGGCAGTCTCGATCCCCTCCGGGTCAGTCATCTCCACCGGATGGGAAAAGCCAAGATTCAAAGTCAGCTTATTCCCGGACTTCGCGGCCCTGTAGCCGACGCCGTTTACCTCCAGCGTCTTCTCGTAGCCGTTTGACACGCCCACGACCATGTTATTGATCAGCGTCCTCGTCAGGCCGTGCAGGGACTTCATTTTCTTTAAATCATTCGGCCTGGACACGGTGACTTGTTCGCCCTCCACCTTGATTTCCATCTCCGTGGGAAGCTCTCTTGTCAGTGTCCCTTTCGGCCCTTTTACAGTCACTTTATTATTTTCCGCAACCTCGACGGTCACTCCCGCCGGGATTACAACAGGCTGTCTTCCTATACGTGACATCGCCTAATCCTCCTTTTACTTAGATTTTCGGAAAAGATTCCGTTTTCAGTATTTGCACCTACCATATAAAGCAAAGCACTTCTCCGCCTACGCCGAGCTTTCTTGCCTCTTTATCGGTAATTACGCCTTTATTTGTGGAGATGATCGCGGTGCCGAGCCCGCCGAACACCTTCGGCACGTCCGCGCTGCCCGCGTAAACGCGCAGCCCCGGCTTGGATATCCTCTTAAGACCCGTGATTACCTTCTCATTCTTATCCGCGCCGTATTTCAATGTAATATGAATCGTCTTGAATACGCCGTCTTCAATGAGGTCGTATTTCTCAATATATCCTTCATCTAACAAAATGTCTGCGATTGCCAGCTTCATCTTTGATGAAGGTACGTCCACTGTATCGTGTTTTGCAGTATTCGCATTACGGATTCTTGTAAGCATATCTGCAATTGGATCGCTCATTGTCATAATTGACTCTCCTTTCTTCTTATCTGCTTGGGTAGTTCCGTGCGCTTAAGCTCAGCTAACGCTTGGGAACGACCTTCTCACCAGCTTGCTTTTTTTACGCCGGGTATCTGTCCTTTATATGCCAGCTCGCGGAAGCAGACGCGGCAGATCCCGTATTTCCTCAGATATGCGTGCGGACGCCCACAGATCTTGCAGCGGTTGTATTCCCTCGTGGAGAATTTCTGCTTGCGCTGCTGTTTCACTTTCATCGCTGTCTTAGCCATAATTTACCTCCCTATTTCCTGAACGGCATATTAAACTGCCTGAGCAGCTCGCGGGCCTCCTCGTCCGTCTTCGCCGTCGTAACAAAGATCACGTCCATCCCTCTTATCTTATCTATCTTGTCATATTCGATTTCCGGGAAGATTAGCTGCTCCTTGATTCCAAGCGCATAGTTTCCCCTCCCGTCGAACGAATCCGGGCTCACTCCGCGGAAGTCGCGCACACGGGGCAGCGCAAGGTTGATCAGGCGGTCAGCGAACTCATACATCTTCTCGCCCCTCAGCGTGACCTTGCACCCGATTGTCATTCCTTCCCTTATCTTGAAGTTCGCGACGGATTTTTTTGCCTTGCAGACCACTGCTTTCTGCCCTGTGATCTTCTCCATGTCCGCGACTGCGGACTCCATAAGCTTTGCGTTATCCTTCGCCTCGCCGACGCCCATGTTGACTACTATCTTGTCAAGCTTCGGCACTTGCATCTTATTTTTATAACCGAACTTTTTCATCATCGCATCGACGATCTCGTTCTGGTATTGCTCCTTCAGTCTGCTCAAAGCCCTGAACCTCCTTCCTCCTCATTAATCAATGACCTCGCCCGTTGATTTTGCGAAACGCACTTTCTTATCCCCGTCCATCTTAAATCCGATTCTCGTGGGCTTGCCTTTGTGCAGGTACATCACATTGGAAATGTCGATCGCGCCTTCCTGGTGGACGATGCCGCCGTTCTGGTTCGTCATGCTGGGCTTCGTGTGCTTGGTACACATATTCACGCCCTCGACTGTGATCCTGTGGGTCTTGCGGTTCACGGCGATGACCTTGCCTTCCCTGTCTTTATCCTTACCGGCGATAACCTTTACCATATCGCCCTTCTTAATCTTTAACATTGACATCCTCTCGCACCTCCTTATAGTACTTCCGGGGCCAGCGACACAATCCTCATGAACTGCCTGTCGCGCAGCTCCCTCGCTACCGGCCCGAAGATACGGGTTCCTCTTGGCGTCTTGTCGTCTTTTATGATGACGGCGGCATTCTCATCGAAACGGATATAGGAGCCGTCCTTGCGGCGGGTGCTCTTCACTGTGCGGACAACCACAGCCTTCACGATATCGCCCTTTTTAACAACGCCGCCTGGTGTTGCATCTTTAACAGTTGCAACGATCACGTCGCCGATACTTGCATATCTTCTCGTTGAGCCGCCGAGCACACGGATGCACAGTAATTCTTTCGCGCCCGTGTTGTCTGCCACTTTCAGTCTGCTTTCTTGCTGTATCATGCAGGTTTCCCTCCTTATATTATTTCACTTTTTCCATGATCTCGACGAGCCTCCATCTCTTCTCCTTCGATAACGGCCTCGTCTCCATGACCTTTACTTTGTCGCCAATGCTGCACTGGTTTTCCTCGTCGTGCGCTTTCAATTTATAGGTCCTCTTCACAATCTTCTTGTAAAGCGGGTGCTTTACATGATCCTCCACGGCAACTACTATGGTCTTATCCATTTTATTGCTGACAACCTTGCCGACGCGGGTTTTCCTAAGATTTCTTTCCATAGCGTTATTCCCTTCCCTTCTCAGTAATCACCGTCTGGATTCTGGCGATATTTCTTCTTACTTCCCTGATCCTGCTTGTATTATCCAACTGATTTGTCGCATTCTGGAACCTCAGATTGAAAAGCTCCTTCTTAGCAGCTACTAATTCTTCATTCAGCTCTGCGGCTGATTTTGTCCTCAAATCCTCTACAAATGCTTTAATTTTCACTGTTATCACCGCCTTCTAGGTCTGCGCGAGAAACTATTTTACATTTACATGGCAGCTTATGCGTCGCCAGACGGAGCGCTTCCTTCGCAATCTCCTCCGATACGCCCGCGATCTCGAACATGACGCGGCCCGGCTTCACAACCGCCACCCAGTACTCAAGGGAGCCCTTGCCGGAACCCATACGTGTCTCCGCCGGTTTTGTGGTCACAGGCTTATCC
>CAZFSW010000047.1:0-7606 GCA_964521655.1 uncultured Dorea sp. | reverse complement strand
ATTTCCCCTTACTCGATTTTTGTTAAATTTCCTTATGTATGCCAGGCTTCCTTATATAGCCAGGATTATTCTCCTTCGATCATTGCGTCAAACTTCTTGGAGAATGCGATCATAACTACACCGATTCCGACGGTGATGATGGTTACGATTCCATAAGCCTTTACGAATGAGAAGGTAGCGAGCCAGTTATAGAGCGGCCCGTAGATCTTCCCTGCGAAGAAGATGATCAGCGGCCATACGCCGAGCAGTGTTCCCAGCAGCTTCTTCGGAGCGTACTTGCTGATGAAGGAGTTGCCGAGCGGTGAGAAGATAACCTCGCCGATCGTCATCAATACCGCTGTCAGGATGATGATCCAGATACCAACCGGATCGTTTGAGCCTTCGCCCGCCATTGCGGCAGCCGCTACCATGGAAGCGAGGGACAGACCCAGGATGATGATGCCAAGAGCTGTCTTTGTAAACATGCTCAGGTCGCCCTTCGGGCGCTGGCGCATCTTCGCCCAGATTCCCGCGAATACAGGGCACAGGACGATGCAGAGGAGAGCATTCATAGAGTCGAACCAAGCCGTAGGCATCTGGAAGGAACCGATATTCCAGTTCGCCCAGCCTGATCCGCCCTGCTCGATCGGACCGAACTCGTAGTAAACCGGCATGTAGATCAGATACCACCACAGCCAGAATACGCCGGAGAAGAAGGTAACGATACAGATCGCGATGGTACGGTTCCTCTCAAGCTTGGTAAGCGGGACATTTTCTTTCTTCACGTCCACTTCATCAACCTTCTCGACACGGTTGTCAACAAGGAATGGCTTCTTGCCGGCGTCTCCGAAGGACTTCATCCCGAAGAGCCACCACGCGCAGTCGATGAACAGGAAGATGCCGCAGACAAGGAACATGATACGGTATCCGGCTGACAATGCGAGGAGGCTTAGGAATGACGTACCGCAGAAGGAGCCGATGTTTACAAAGGAATACTGGAGACTGAATACGGTGTCCAGCTCATCCTCGTCGGCCTTCGGGAAAAGACGCCCGTTGATACCGGATACATTTCCCTTGAAGAGGCCGGTGCCGACAGATACTGTGATAACCATTGCCCAGAGCATCCCGACGCCGTTCGCCTGCCATGCGCACAGATAGCCGATGCCCATGAGGATCTCGCCGATCGGCACAAGAAGCCTCGGGCTGATCCAGCGGTCCGCGATATATCCGCCGATGATCGGCGTGATATAGGTGAATGCTACCAGGTTGGAGTTCATGGCGGCGCCTACGGATTTATCCAGGCCGAGGCCGCCGTAAATGGCTTCTGCAGCAATGAAAGTTGCGAGCCCCCATTTGGCCGCGTAGTATGCAAGTCTCTCAAATGAGAAGGTCAGACAGCACACATAGAAGCCAAATGGGAATTTCTTTTTTGTGTTTTCCATGAGTTTCACCCTTCCTAAAATATTATTATTCATTTCAAATTAGTCTCTGCGACAACCCCCTAATTTGAAACTCTCAACGGCTCTTATTTTACCACAAACCATGCGAAAGTACAATCATTTTTGTTAAGGAAAATTTAAGTATTTTAATTATTTCCTTATAAATATGGGTTGAATGTTGAGCCTCCCCGAATTATAATGAAAAACAGTTTTGGAAAGGGGCAGGGCATACATATGGAGCGACATTATCAGGCGGAATACAGGGAGACAAGGGAGACGCTCACAGCAGTCTGCGAGCTTTATGAGCTGGATAACAGCGACCTGACATTAAAGGTGGCGGCGGGTATCCTGGGGCCGATCGTGCTGGTCCTTATGCTTATTTATGGCGATCCGGGGGACGGCACGCCGACGGGAATGGCGGTTTTCTTATTTAAATTCCTGGCGGCATGGGCGGCGGCATTTGTCGCGGCGATGGTGCTGAACCGGACGATCTGGGGCAAGGCGGTGCGGGCAAGCGCGGCAGGAACCGCGGAAAAATTGTATGAGAAGCGGCGGAGGGCATATAGGGGGGCGGTCACCTCGCGGCTCGATTTTTATGAGGATCACTTTGACAGCGTGACCCCGACGAAAAACAGATCTTTTTCTTACCGGTATGTTGTGAAGTTCATTGAGACAAAGCAGGCGTTCGGCCTGGTGGTCAGGTCGGGAGATTACCGGTTTGGAGGGCCGAAGGAGCTGTTCGGTTTTCCAAAGGAGGCGCTCCTGGGCGGGGAGCTGGAGGAGTTTCAGACATTCCTGCTAAAGCGATGCCCGGATGCGAGGGGAAGGATCAAAAAATTTTAAAGGGTATTGCGGACGACCCTTAAAATGGATATAATATAATTGGCTAAAATTTGGTTTAGATTTTAATGAGAAAATGGAGGGCTTGATTATGGGCAACATGGCGGCACAAAACGCGGCGCGCGGCCGGATAGAGGCGCTGCTCGACGCGGGGAGCTTTGTTGAGATCGGCGGCGCGGTTACAGCTCGCGCCACGGATTTTAACTTGCAGGAAAAAGAGACTCCGGCGGACGGCGTCCTTACCGGCTATGGAGTGATCGACGGCAATCTGGCATATGTGTTCAGCCAGGACGCCTCCGTGTTAAACGGGGCGGTCGGCGAGATGCATGCGAAGAAGATTGCGAATATCTACGATATGGCGATGAAGATGGGCGCCCCGGTCATTGGGATGATCGACTGCGCGGGTTTCCGTCTCCAGGAGGCGACGGACGCGCTGGAGGCGTTCGGGATGCTCTATAAGAAGCAGGTCTTAGCGTCGGGGGTGATCCCGCAGATCATCGCCATCTTCGGCACATGCGGGGGAGGCCTGTCCGTCGTGCCGGCGCTGGCGGATTTTGCTTTTATGGAGGAGAAAAATGCAAGGCTGTTCGTCAATTCTCCGAATGCGATCCCGGGAAATGACATTTCCAAATGCGATACATCCTCCGCGAAGTTCCAGAGCGAGAAGGCGGGTCTGATCGACGCTGTGGGGACGCAGGAGGAGATCCTTGAGAATATCCGCACACTGACAGGGCTTTTGCCGGCCAATAACCAGGACAGCGCGTACGGGGAATGTACGGATGACCTCAACCGCCTATGTGGGGGGATCGAGGATATCGCAGAGGATCCCGCCGAAGTCCTGTCCATGATCTCCGACGGCAATCTGTTTTTTGAGACGAAGAGAGACTTCGCGCGCGAGATGGTGACAGGCTTTATCCGGCTTGACGGGGTGACGGTGGGCGCGGTAGCCAACCGCTTAAGGATTTATCATGAGGAAGGGGAGACAGAAGCAGAATTTGACGGCTCCCTGACGTCGGGCGGGGCGAAGAAAGCCGCAGAGTTCGTAAGGATCTGTGATGCGTTCAATATCCCGGTGGTAAGCCTTACGGACGTCAGCGGATTTTTCGCGGGCAAGTGCTCGGAGAAGGGGCTTGCCAGGTCGGTGGCAGGGCTTGTGCAGGCGTTTGCGGAGGCAACTGTGCCAAAGGTGAATGTCATCACCGGGAAAGCGCTTGGAAGCGCGTATGTGGCGATGAACAGCAAGTCGCTTGGCGCGGATATCGTGTATGCGTGGCCGCAGGCGGAGATCGGAGCGATGGACGCGGACCTGGCGGCGCGGATCATGTACGCGGACAAGGACGCGCAGACCATTCAGGAAAATGCGGACAAGTACCGCACCCTCCAGTCGAGCCCGCGCTCTGCGGCGGGAAGGGGCTATGTGGACGTGGTGATCGAGCCGGAGGAGACGAGAAAATACTTAATCGGCGCGTTTGAGATGCTGTCCACTAAGAGAGAGGGACGGCCATATAAAAAGCACGGGGCCGTTTAGAAAGGAGAGGCAAAGTGAAGAAACAATTAAGCTTATTACTCTGCCTGCTTGCCGCCATCTTTCTGGTCTCTGGCTGCGCGAGGACGGACGAGACCGTGGAGTACAGTGAGGCGGACGTCGAGCAGGTGACGGAGTTTCTCATAGAATACTGCAACAGCGCGGACGAGACGACGGTGGAACAGTGGGAAGAGCTCTCGGAATTTGAGCAGGAATATCAGATCGCCCAGGCGGGGCTTCCGCTTACGCCGGATAGCTTTCTTGGCGCGCTTGAGAGCTGGCAGGCGGGCGTTGAGGAATGCGGCGCATACGAAGGCCACGGCGATTACAGCTTCGAGGCGGACAAGTCCGGGCTTACGGTCACGGTCCCGGTGCAGTTTGAGGAGCGGGACGCGACGCTGGAATTCCAGTTCGACGAAAAGCTTTATCTGGAAACCATGACGGTGAACGCACAGTATTCCCTGCCGGAGATACTGGAAAAGGCGGGGCTTAACACGCTGCTCGGGATGGGGACAGTATTTGTCGTACTGATCTTCATATCATTGATTATTTCGCTGTTCGCCTATATCCCGAAGCTTCAGGCGGCGTTTGCGAGGAAACCGAAGCAGCCGGCGGCGCAGGAGGAATCTGCCCCAGCCGTGGGGCACACGCCGGAGGCTGTGGCGGAGGCTTCGGATGACCTGGAGCTTGTCGCGGTCATCGCGGCGGCGGTTGCGGCGGCAGAGGGCGCGCCGGCGGACGGCTTTGTGGTCCGCAGCATCAGGCGGCGCCCTGCAAATAGATGGAAAGCATAACAGAACCTTAAGGAGGATATCGACAATGAAAAATTATACAATCACAGTAAATGGCAATGTGTATGACGTAACCGTGGAGGAAGCAGGCGCAGGCGCAGTTTCCGCGCCTGTAGCGGCCCCGGCCGCGAAAGCGGCGCCGAAGCCGCAGGCCCCCGCGAAGCCGGCTCCTGCGAAACCGGCGGCGGGCGCGGGTTCCATCGAGGTCAAGGCGGGCGCGGCCGGAAAGGTATTCAAGATTGAGAAGACAGTCGGACAGAGCGTAAAGAGGGGCGATGCGGTCGTGATCATCGAGGCGATGAAGATGGAGATCCCGGTCGTGGCTCCGGAGGACGGGACGGTTGCGAGCATCGACGTCTCCGTGGGCGACGCGATTGAATCCGGGGCGGTACTGGCGACATTGAATTAACTGGAGGTTAGGAAATGGAATATATAACAACGACATTAGGAAACCTCGTGCAGCAGACCGCTTTTTTCAGTCTTACATGGGGCAATGTGATCATGATTGCCGTGGCATGTTTTTTCCTGTTTCTGGCGATCCGGTTCGGCTTTGAGCCGCTGCTTTTAGTGCCGATCGCGTTTGGTATGCTGTTAGTCAACATCTATCCTGACATCATGCTGCATATCGAAGACTCGGCGAACGGCGCGGGGGGATTGCTCTATTATTTCTATCTGCTTGATGAGTGGGCGATACTGCCGTCGCTGATCTTCCTCGGCGTGGGCGCGATGACGGACTTTGGGCCTTTGATCGCCAACCCGAAGAGCTTCCTTTTAGGCGCGGCGGCGCAGTTTGGCATCTTTACTGCGTACCTCGGCGCGATGGCGATGGGATTTTCCGACAAGGCTGCTGCGGCGATCTCCATTATCGGCGGGGCGGACGGGCCGACGTCCATCTTCCTTGCGGGAAAGCTCCAGCAGACGGCGCTCATGGGGCCGATCGCGGTGGCGGCGTACTCGTATATGTCGCTTGTGCCGATCATCCAGCCGCCGATCATGAAGCTCCTCACGACGGAGAAGGAGCGCAAGATCAAGATGGAGCAGCTGCGGCCTGTGTCGAAGCTGGAGCGCATCCTGTTCCCGATCGTGGTGACGATCGTGGTATGCGTGATCCTTCCTACGACAGCGCCTCTTGTCGGCATGCTGATGCTGGGGAATCTGTTCCGGGAGTCCGGGGTGGTGAGGCAGCTTGTGGATACGGCGTCGAACGCGCTGATGTATATCGTGGTCATCCTGCTTGGCACGTCGGTCGGAGCGACGACGAGCGCGGAGGCGTTCCTCAACTGGGACACGATCAAGATCGTCATCCTCGGGCTGGTGGCGTTTTCATTCGGGACGGCAGCCGGGGTCCTGTTCGGCAAACTGATGTGCATCGCCACGCACGGCAAGGTGAACCCGCTGATTGGCTCTGCGGGTGTGTCCGCAGTTCCGATGGCGGCGCGTGTGTCGCAGAAGGTCGGGGCGGAGGCAGACCCCACCAATTTCCTTCTGATGCACGCGATGGGGCCGAATGTGGCGGGCGTGATCGGAACCGCAGTGGCGGCAGGTACATTTATGGCGATATTTGGAGCGATGTAATAAGAGAATAAATGGAGGAGAGATTATGGCAGAAGTTGAAAAAAGACCAATTAAAATAACGGAAACGGTGCTGCGCGACGCACATCAGTCCCTGATCGCCACACGTATGACGACCGAGCAGATGCTCCCGATCGTAGATAAGATGGATCAGGTCGGATACCATTCTGTGGAGTGCTGGGGCGGGGCGACTTTTGACGCATCCCTGCGTTTCCTCAAGGAAGACCCGTGGGAGAGGCTTAGGAAGTTCCGCGACGGCTTCAAGCACACGAAGCTCCAGATGCTCTTCCGGGGGCAGAATATCCTCGGATACCGCCCGTATGCGGACGACGTGGTGGAATATTTCGTGCAGAAATCTGTGGCGAACGGGATCGATATCATCCGGATCTTCGACTGCTTAAATGACCTGCGCAACCTGCAGACGGCGGTGACGGCGGCGAATAAGGAGAAAGCGGACGCACAGGTGGCGCTCTCCTATACGCTCGGCGACGCGTACACGCTGGATTACTGGGTGGACGTGGCGAAGCGGATTGAGGATATGGGGGCGGACTCCATCTGCATCAAGGACATGGCGGGACTTCTCGTCCCATATAAGGCAACGGAGCTGGTCAGCGCCTTAAAAGAGGCGGTCAGCATCCCCATCCAGCTTCACACGCACTATACGTCCGGCGTCGCGTCCATGACCTATCTGAAAGCGGTCGAGGCGGGCGTGGATGTGATCGACACGGCGATCTCGCCGTTCGCGCTCGGCACGTCGCAGCCCGCGACGGAGGTGATGGTGGAGACGTTCAAGGGGACGCCCTACGACACAGGCTTTGACCAGAATCTTCTGTCCGAGATCGCGGATTATTTCCGGCCTATCCGCGACGAGGCGCTGGAAAGCGGCCTTCTGAACCCGAAGAATATGGGTGTGAATATCAAGACCTTATTATACCAGGTGCCGGGCGGGATGCTTTCCAACCTGACCTCGCAGCTTAAGGAGCAGGGCGCGGAGGATAAGTTCTACGATGTGCTGGAGGAGGTTCCGAAGGTCCGCAAGGACCTGGGCGAGCCGCCGCTTGTCACGCCGTCCTCCCAGATCGTCGGGACGCAGGCGGTGTTCAACGTGCTGATGGGAGAGCGCTACAAGATGGCGACCAAAGAGACAAAGGATATCTTGAGCGGGAAATACGGCGAGACTGTGAAGCCGTTTGACGAGGACGTAAAGAGGAAGGTGCTTGGCGACGACCCGGACGTGATCACCTGCCGTCCGGCGGACTTGATCCCGGATGAGCTGGATACGCTGCGCGGGGAGTGCGAGCAGTGGATCCAGCAGGACGAGGATGTGCTTTCCTACGCGCTGTTCCCGCAGGTGGCGGTGGATTTCTTCAAGTACCGGCAGGCGCAGCAGACGAAGATGGACCAGACGCTGGCAGATACGGAGAACGGGAGCTATCCGGTGTAGGCGGGGAACAAGGAGT
>CAZFSW010000046.1:0-7655 GCA_964521655.1 uncultured Dorea sp. | reverse complement strand
GCAGCGGCGGCAGCGGCTCCTGCGCCTGTGGTGCAGTTGGCCGATGAGGGAGTTCCCCTTGCCGTAAGGGATTTGGATGAAGACGCAGAAGGGACTGCTGAGGATCTGACAGAACTGGAGGAAGAAGAAGTTCCACAGGCCAGCATGGACTTGGTGGAAAATGTGACGCATTGTATTCTCCATATTCTTGAGACTTTGGTAGCGGCAGTGTTAGCCTTGTTCTACGGAAGAAGTGTACATAAAGAAAAAAAGAAGATAGAAAAATTAGAAGATAACAATGAGGAATTACAGTAAAGGAAGGAGATACTAAAAAAGTGACAGAGTATTTTGCAAATGCTACACTGGGCTTTTGCTGGTGGGATATTCCCGCATTCATTCTTCTGGCTGCAGTCGTCGTTTATTCTTCCATAAGGCTGCACAATCTGAAGAAAAAGCGGAAAGAGCTTGAAGAAGAGATGGAACAGGGCGTTGAATAGAAGTGAGATTGCCGCGCTGAGAAATCAGCGTGGCATATCTGTTACAGTTTGTGATTGATAAGCGTGCTGCACGGGAGAAGAATGGAAACAAGACATCCGGCAGTCCCACGTCTCAAAGAGAGCGTGCTGAGGGACAAGCTTTTATATACAGGCATTATTATTATTGTATACACGATGGGGAGGTGTGTCCCATTATGCGGGATAGACCTCTCGGAGCATACCGGAAGGGCCATGAGCGCGGAGCAGCTTCTGCTTCAGACGATAGGGGGAGAGGCATACCGCTCCTCAATTTTCGCACTCGGCATCTCCCCATTTATGATTGCCTCAATCATGACGCAGCTGGTCATGGCCTGTATAGGCTCCGCATCGCGGGCAAGGGTTTCACCCAAAAAGGTAAGCCGGGTTATGGTGACGCTGGCTTTGGCGGTGGCTGTGGCCCAGGCATATTCCAGGCTGGGGACGCTGGAGTTTGTGGCGGAGGGAGCATGGCTGCCGGTCGTGAAGGCTGTGGCCGCTCTGGAAATGATCACCGGCGCGATGGTGATACTGTGGCTGGCTGGCCGGATCGCGAGATACGGCCTGGGAGGTCGGATGGTCCTGGGCCTGGTCAATATCCTGGAGGGGATCCTGGCTGCCGTGGCCGGATATTCAAGGCGGGAACTCCTTCTGCCCTTTGCATTTTCCCTCATAGTAGCCGTCATCATCGTTTTCATGGAAAACGCAGAGAAAAGGATCCCGGTGCAGCGCATTTCCATCCATAATATTTACGCGGACAAAAATTATCTGGCGATCAAGCTGAATCCGGTGGGTGTGATGCCGGTCATGTTTTCCACGGCATTGTTTACGCTGGTCAAGATCCTGATTTTCCTGTTTGGCTTCCTGTTGCCGGATGCCCCGCAGCTTACATGGCTGGAGGAACACATGGCCTTATCGGATCCGTTTGGGATCGCGGCTTATATCCTTATGGTTTATTTGCTCTGTATCGCCTTTTCCATGGCGCTTATCAGCCCTGGAGACATGACAGAGCAGTTTTTGAAGAGCGGGGACAGCATTGTAAATCTTCATGCGGGGCGGGATACGAGGAGATATCTGCGGGGCGTCGTGTGGCGCGTCAGCCTTTTTTCCGCCACAGTCATGGGAGCCTGCGTGGCGGTCCCGCTGCTGCTGCAGCTGGGCGGTCGCTTTGACAGCGCCCTTGTGATGCTGCCCTCGTCTGTCATGATGATCACCGGCCTCTGGTGTAATCTTTTCCGGGAGGCGGCGTCCTTCTGGCGTTATGACTCCTGCAGGCCGCTTTTGTAGGGGGATAGAAAAGAGATGCTGTATTTGATTCCGGCCTGGTATCAAGAGGGCTCATGGAGCGAGGATGAACAGGCCTGGCAGGAAAGACATACGCATACGGAGTTTGACGACACGGTGAAGCAGGTTCAGCTTTTCTACCGAAACAAAAGCTTCCCCTTTTCAATCATGCTATTAAGCTTTGCTCCGAATTTCCGGCATTTCCTGCACAGGCAGGGAGTGTACCATGCGCCTTACTGGTCCTGCTTTGACGCCATACAGGGGATCCGGACGAAAAAGGCCAGCGTGCTTTCCTTTCATAACCTGGCATGGCCTTCCGGCATCGAATTTATTTACACCCCTTTTGTGGTGGTCGCTATGCAAAATGGGGAGAAATACGCGCAGATTGAGTTTGGGGAGGATGGAAATCCTATCCGCATTCAGCTGTATGAGGGCGGGATGGTCTGTCGGCAGAATATTTATGATGACAGAGGTTTTGTTTCGAGCACCATCCTCTATCAGAGCGGAGAGCCCTTCTATCAGGACTATCTCACGACAGACGGCGTGTGGAAGCTGCGCTGCTTTCTGGCGGATGGACATGTGGAGGTGAATCCGCAGTGTCCCAATTATCTGCTGAGGCGCAAAGATGAGGAGAGAAGCATGCCATTTCAAAGGCTCCTTTACGGCAGCCTGGATCAGGTGATATCTGAAGTGCTCTCTTCGTATCTGAGGATGACGCGCAGGAGTGATATCTTTTGCGTAGCCATGCATAAACAGCACGCGGCGCTTCTTGAGAATGCCCTGAGAGGGAGGAGGATGCTGCTGTCCTTCTATGAAAACAGATTTTCCGTGACGGCGCATCCGAAAGCCTGTGAGATGATCGCAGAAGCGGGCTGCCTTGTCGTAGACACCAGGGAAAATAAACGGCGGCTTCTCAAGGAGGCAAAAGCCTCCATGCGGCGGATCGTGGTTATCAGCCCTTATGACTTCCGCGTGGATTCCGGTATCAGTGAGCAGTTGACGGTTCAGAAAATCCTCGTGCCGGTGGACGGCCTTACGGAGGAAGCCTTTAGCAGGCTGATCAGGGAGCTTGGCAGGTATCTTTTGCAAAATGAGAACGCGCAGGTCTGCCTCTTTACAAGGATCGCGGATTATGACAGAAGGGACAGGCTCCTTGAAAGAACACGAAAAGAGCTTAATAAAGCCGACCTGGAGGAAGGCTGGGCTGTGGAGGAGGAAAGAAACGTCTCGGAGAACAAGCTGGACATGGAAGGGGACGTGAAAGTCCGCTTTTTTGTGGAGCAGTGCGTGGATGAGCTGGCAGTCAGCGTCTGCATGAGGGAGCAGAGGGTTCTGGTGGATATGCGCGAGGTTCCGAGGCTGTACCTGCAGATTGCGGCGCTCAGCATGGGGATTCCCCAGATCGTCCGCACGAAGACAGAGTTTGTGGAGGATGGGGGAAACGGTATCCTGTTGAAGGAGGAGGACGATCTGTGCCAGGCATTGGACTATTATCTCGGAGGACTGGCGAACTGGAACGATGCCAGAGTCATGTCATACGAGATAGGGAAACAATATACGACGGAGAGACTGCTGAAAAAATGGAGAGGAGTGCTGAGATCCTTTGGACGAGATCCGTATTCTCCAGTTAGGAGAGGATGACTGGAATCAGAGCTACCGGCTGCCTAAGGGGGCTGTCCTTGACGCTGTCCCCTTTTTGGGGGAAGCGCCGGGCAGGCCATTTGACATAGTCTTTCTTGACAGGGCGCCTCTGGAGGAGGAGATAGAGCCGCTCTATCGGGCGGCAAAGCCCTACACGGTCTTTGTGACGGAGAGGGCAAAGATAAGCGGCAGGGCAGAATGGCTCTGCCGCTGCAAGAAGGCGGCGCCGCTTCCTAGCGCCGACATCCAGCGGTTTCTCATGGAGGAAGTAAGGTATTTTTACCCTTCCCCCTACGGCGAGAAAATGAAACCGAAGGACCTGGCCATCGCGCAGGATTTTGCCGGCTCCGTGAGGTGGAACGGGAACTGTGACGTGACTCTGGAGGGGGACTTTGGAAAAGAGCTCTGCCAGGCCGCTTTCTGGCGCAAGAATGATCCCCTGTTTCGGGGACAGGCGATTGATTACTGGCTGGAATACGATAAGACCTCCGGACTGGAGATTTCTCTTTCTGTGAGGCTGTTTCGACGAGGAAGCCTCGCCGATGTGGTGGATCAGTGGGAATTTGACGAGGGAAAATTAGAGAATGTCATACGGATCGATCCGAGGGAAAGCGGCTATGCCTTTTTATCCCTGCGGGCGAAGGGAAGAGGGAGGCTTCGGGTCATCGCGCTCCACAAGAGGATATCCAGAGGGAGCCACGGATACTTTCTGCCCGGCGGGGAACGGTACGCGGCCTCAAACCGGGAGGAGATATTCTGCTACTTCCACCCTGGCGACTTAAAACCGCCGCTGAACGTGTATTTTTCCGGATATAAGACAGGACAGGGCTTTGAGGGCTATCACATGATGGAGCGCATGGGCAGCCCGTTCCTCCTGCTGGCGGAGCAGCGGCTGGAGGGCGGAAGCTTCTATATGGGCTCTGCGGAGTATGAAAGGCTGTTTGTCTCCATCATCAAAAAATATATGGAGGAGCTGGGCTTTACCGGGGAGCAGGTTATCTTGTCCGGCATTTCCATGGGGGCTTTCGGGGCTTTGTATTATGGATGCGATATCATGCCCCATGCCTTGATTGTCGGGAAGCCGCTTGCGAGCATCGGGGATGTGGCTGCCAATGAAAAGCACTGGAGGCCCGGGGGCTTTCCCACCTCGCTGGATGTGCTTAAGTTCCTGTCCGGGGGGCTGGACGAGCCGGCACAGAAGAGGCTGAACGGGCGGTTCTGGGAGAAGTTCGACAGGACGGACTGGGGAAGGACAAAGCTGGTCGTCTCCTATATGCTGGAGGACGACTATGACGGCGATGCCTATGAGAATCTGCTGGCTCACCTGGATTCCGGGGGAGTGCAGGTGTACGGGAAGGGGATACACGGCAGGCATAATGACAATACATCGGCGATCGTGAACTGGTTTTCCAGTCAGTATGAAAATATATTGCGCGAGGATTTTTCAAGAAGGGTTGGAAGATAAATGGCGGACGCAAGATGGACGGTTTACTGGAATGAATATGCTTCGGACACTTATCTGTATGGGTCGGAAATCTCCTGGCACGGGAGGGACGATGTGGAGTTTTTCAATGAGGGGATGCCGCCGGGGACGGTCATCAAGCAGTGGTATTCCCGGACGGACTACCAGGCGCAGCGGATTGAGCCCGCCCTGCCGCTGATCGACGGGGAGAGCGCCTATCGGCTGATCGTGAATATCGACTGCCCAAAGGGGGAGCAGTGGCTGGTGCGGCTTTTGTTTTTTGACCGGTATGGGACGGAGGCGGGAAGCCTTGCCGTCAGGGAGAGGAAGGTGGATTTCAGGTGTCCTTTGAAAACCTACAGCTACAGGATGCAGCTCATCAATGGCGGGATGACAGGGTTCCGCTTCCACTCGATCGTGATACAGGAAGTGACAGATGAAGAGAGCCAGGGAACTGAAAAAAATAAAACAGCTGCTGGAAAAGGTCCGGGGCTTTGAGGGGCGGATGCGCTCGCTGACGGATGAGGAGCTCTCCCGCCTGAGTGTGGAGTTTAAGGAACGCCTGGCACAGGGGGAAAGCCTTGACGATCTGCTCCCGGAGGCCTTTGCGGCGGTCTGCGAGGCTGACCTGCGAGTGCTGGGGATGGCGCCCTTTGACGTGCAGGTGTTGGGCGGGATCGCCCTGCATCAGGGCTGCCTTGCGGAGATGAACACCGGGGAGGGGAAGACGCTGGCGGCGACTATGCCTCTGTATCTGAACGCGCTGACGGGAAGGAGCGTCATCCTTGTGACGGCGAACGAATACCTGGCGGCGAGGGACGCGCAGGAGATGGGGCCGGTGTACCGCTTCATGGGGCTTTCCGTGGCGGCGGGAGTCTCGGAAAAAGGGGGAAGGGAGCTGACAAATGAGAGGAAAAAGGAGATCTATGAGGCGGATATCGTCTATACGACGCACGGCGCGCTGGGCTTTGATTATCTGCTGAATAATCTTGTGACCTCTGCCGACAGACGGTTTATGCGGGAGTTTTACTATGTGATCATCGATGAGGCGGACTCCGTGCTCCTGGACGCGGCGCAGACCCCGCTCGTCATCTCGGCGTCCCCCAGGGTGCAGTCCAACCTCTATGAGCTGGCGGATTTTTTCGTCACGACATTGACGGAGGATGTGGACTATAAAAAGGAGGAAAAGAAGGTGTGGCTTACGGAGGAAGGCATCCGCCGCGCGGAGACCTTTTTCCGGATCGATAATTTCTACAGCGAGGAATATTTTGAGATCAACCGCCACGTCATCCTGGCGCTTCGAGCCCACACGCTCTTTGAGAAAGGGAAGGATTATATGATTTCTCCCCAGGGAGAGCTTATGCTTCTGGACGGAGGCTCAGGGCGCATGATGAAAGGGGTAAAGCTAAGAGGCGGGCAGCATCAGGCCATCGAGACGAAGGAAAAGGCCGAAATCTCCCAGGAAAACCGCTCCGTGGCCGTCATCACCTATCAGAACCTTTTTCGGATGTTCCCGAAGATGGCCGGGATGAGTGGCACGCTGGCTGATGCCTCTGAGGAGCTGATGGAGGTGTATGCCTCCAGGGTAATCGTCATTCCTCCCAACCGCCCGCTGATAAGAGAGGATCTTCCGGACGTATTTTTCAGAAACGCGAAGACGCAGCTTCAGGCGGCGGTGCAGACGGCGCTGGAGATTCACAGAAGCGGCAGGCCGATTTTGATCGTGGTGTCCACGATCGGAGAGACGGAGGCTGTGTCGAGGAAGCTTTTGGAGGCGAAGGTTGCGCACAATGTACTGAACGCGAACAATGCTTTCTGGGAAGCGGCTATCATCCGCGAGGCCGGGCAGAGGGGCGCGGTGACCGTGGCTACCTTTATGGCGGGGCGCGGGACGGATATCCGGCTGGGAGAAGGGGTGGAGGCGCTGGGCGGGCTGGCCGTCATCGGAATCGGCAGGATGGTGAACGTCCGGCAGGAGCGTCAGGCCAGAGGCCGGGCAGGAAGGCAGGGGGATGCGGGCTCCAGCCGTTTTTTCGTATCTCTGGAGGATGGGGTGGTGGACAACTGCGGCCCAAAGAAGCTGGAAAAATATATCGAGGGCAGACGGCGCATCAGCAGGCGCAGAATCAGGAAAATCGCAAATAAGGCCCAGTCTTTGCAGGAAGAATCAGCCGTGACTGCCAGAAAGCAGGCCACAGATTATGACAAGATAATACAGCGGCAGAGGGAGCTGATCTATGAGACCAGAAACCATCTCCTGGACGGCGGCGAGGTGCGCACGGAGCAGATCCTTGAGATGGCCGGAGAAACGATCAGGGCCTTTCTGGATTCAGGCTTCCCTCTGGACAGAGGAGCTGTGAACCGTTTTATTCTGGATCATATCTCTTATCGTCTGGATACCGAAGCTACGGAAGAAACAATCCCGGCAGATGACAGGGCCGCGACTGAAGCGTGGCTGTTGAATCAAGTGGAGCGTGGGATGCAGAAGCAGGAGAAAAGGCTGGGAAGCCGCAGGGCTATGAATGAATTCATGCGCGTGGCCATCTTAAGCGCCATAGATGACGCCTGGGTGGAGCAGGTGGACTATGTGCAGCAGCTGCAGTCCGCCGTGTCCGGGCGGGCATCCGCACAGCGGAACCTTCTGCTGGAATACCAGGACGAGGCTTTTGCTTCTTTTGAAAAGATGGAGCAGACGGTGAAAAAAAACGCGGTGAGGAATATTCTGCTGAGCAGCGTGCATGTGGATGAGGAAAGGAAGCTTCATATTTTGTTTCCGT
>CAZFSW010000045.1:4405-7699 GCA_964521655.1 uncultured Dorea sp. | reverse complement strand
AGCTTGTCATAGCCGCCCTTTGCCGTCTCAAACTGCTCCACCTCATTGACACGGTCCTGCATACGTGCCTTGAGCTGCTCCTTATATTCCGCGTCATCAAAATCCGGGATAAAGCCTTCCCAATCCAGGATCTCAATATCGGAGAACGGCCCCCATTGATGGAAATTGGCCCGCTTCTCCACGATTGCCTCTAAAATGCCGAGCGTGTCCGCCGGTTTTACCTTCTTGCCCATGAAATCCCCGGTGTTGACGATATAGCAGTCTACATTCTTCTCCTCCACGAGCTTTTTGAACTTCTCATAATCGTTTGCAAGCGGATAAGTCCGAAATGGGTTCGCATAAGGCACAACCACCAGCTTATTCGGATCTACGCCGGGTGCGAGACGCTCTGCGGAGGAACGCTTTGTCGCAAGAGTCGCGCCCATCACAGAGGCGAGCGCCGCGCCCTTAAGCTTCACTACCGGCGGGATCGTCGGATCCTTCATGATCCAGAAAATGGCATTTACCGGCGCGTCGATGCGGTCTACACGGTTCGGGGACCATAACTTGGACTTAATAGCGCGTCCATTCCCGTTCCTGATATCCTCCGTCACGAGCTGGATCTTCCCGTTGTCATCCAGAGTCGCGGAGCAGTTCTGGGCTGTCAGGAGGAACTTATTGTCCGGGCAGCCTGTCGGATAATCTGCCGTCTTATCAAAATAAGTGGGCTCTATCGCGATGGACGCGCAGGTGTCGGTATTGATTATGAACGCGTCATCATGGAGCACCTTAATCTCATATTTCCCGCCGTGCTTTGCATGGGTGAGCGTAGACTTTCCGGAGCCTGACAGTCCATAGACGGACGCTACATACTTTGAGCCGTCCGGGAGCAGGTACTCCTTCTGCCCGCCGTGGCAGGACGCGTATCCGTTGCGGTTCGCGATCGCCCATACCATCGTGAGCGTCCCCTTCTTATGCTCACCGAAATACCGCATGCCGAGGATGCACGCACAGTTCGTCTCCGTATTAAAGTAGCACAGCGTCCTCTTCGCCGGATCGCTTAAGCAGTCGAAGCTCACGCCCGCAGCCTCCTCCGGGATCCACTGGGGGTCTGAGAAGATGTAGATGTCCGCCTCTTTCCCGCCGCCTACCGGCTGGGACGTCTTATACATTTTCACATATTCATCGGACATATACTGGAAATTCAGCATCCAGTTGTACATGATGTTCTCTTCGCCCTCCGGGATCAGAAGGTGGCATTTTACCATAAATTCCGGGTCAAGCCCCGCAAAGACCGTAGCATGGTACATCGTCTTCCAGCGTGACTTGTATATCGCATCCATCGCCACCTTGTCAAGCGCGTCGCAGTCTACTCCCGGCTCTCCCGCGATGCGGCGCGCCGTGGCGTAGCGCCCTGTGATTGCCCCGTCGTTGAATAACAGGACCTTCGCATCTGCGTCAAGGCCAAATTCTTCTCCTCTATATACAGGCATATCGGTCACGACTGTTCCCGGAGAATTTTTCGCAAGCTCATACGCCTCTTTCAGCGTCTCTATCTTAACCACGTTGTTCCCGTAAAATGCAGCTTCGATGATTGCGCGGGTTTTGGAAAAGCCCGGTTTCCCCTTGCCAATCTCATCAATTGAATAATGTGCTTTTGTTGACATATCCTTTCCTCCTTAAAAACTCATATTTGCATTGATTATCTCATTTTTCCGGCATAAAGTCAACTATTTAACAAGCTTTTGACCGTTTCCTCCATATTGTCCACATCGCACTCCGTCCGGTGGCGTATCTCGGCGTGCAGGATTTCCTTAACCGCAGGCGGCATGGCCACTCCGGATCGTTTCTCCAGCTTCGAAAGCAGGGCCAGCTCGTCCGCCGTGCCCCCGCCGCCTCTGATCTCCCCGCCGGCGCCTTCACCCCTGCCGGCCGCTCCGGTAGCGCCGGCGTCTCCATCCAGTGCGGACATGACGCTTTGCACAAATTTGTATGGGCTCGCCGTAGACGCGACAACGCACGTTTTCGGATCGCCGCTCTTCTTCCTGTATTCCCCGTACACATACGCCGCAACCGCCGTATGCGTATCCATCACGTAGCCTGACCTTTCATACTCTTCCCGGATGGCCCGCATCGTCTGTTCTTCACCGGCATAGCCCGCCTCAAAGTCCGCAAGCCGCCCCATCATGTCCGGGGACACCGTATAACTCCCGTCCTTTTTCAACTTCTCCATAAGCTCCCTCGTCCTCCCGGCGTCTTCCCCGGAAACGTGCCAGAGCAGGCGTTCCAGGTTGCTGGAAATGAGGATGTCCATAGACGGGGAGCTGGTAAGCACAAATTCCCGGTTCCGGTCATACTTGCCGGTATGGAAGAAATCGTACAGTACCTTATTTTCATTTGACGCGCAGATCAGCCTGTCAATCGGCACGCCCATCTGCTTCGCGTAATAGGCCGCCAGGATATTTCCGAAATTTCCCGTGGGGACAGTGACATGAATCTCCTCCCCATCCTGAATCGCGCCGGATTTTAACAGCTTCGCGTAGGCATAGACATAGTACACGATCTGCGGGACGAGACGGCCAATGTTAATGGAATTTGCCGAAGAAAACTGGTATCCCCTGTCCTTAAGCCACAAAGCCATCTCCCTGTCCTCAAATATCGCCTTGACTCCGCTCTGCGCATTGTCAAAGTTCCCATGTATCGCCACAACATCTACATTGCTCCCTTTCTGCGTGACCATCTGGAGCTCCTGCACCCTGCTTACGCCGTTCTTCGGATAGAACACGATGATCCTCGTGCCCGGCACGTCCGCAAAGCCCGCCATCGCCGCTTTTCCGGTGTCGCCCGAGGTCGCGGTCAGGATCAGGATATCCTTGTCCGCACGGTTTTTCTTCGCGGAAACCGTGAGAAGATGCGGAAGGATGGAGAGCGCCATATCCTTAAAGGCGAGCGTCGCCCCGTGAAACAGCTCCAGATGGTAAGCGTCACGCAGCTTTACAAGCGGCGCGATCTCCTCCGTGTCAAATTTCCCGTCATACGCTTTCTCAACGCAGGAGCGAAGCTCTTCCTCCGTAAAATCCGTGAAGAACTGCTTCATGACCGCGTAAGCCGTCTCCTGATAGGTCAGATCCTTAAATTCAGCCATCCCCCGGTCAAGCCCCGGTATCTGCGACGGCACAAACAGCCCTCCGTCCGGGGCAAGTCCCGTCAGGATCGCCTGGGACGCAGTCACCCTCACCGATGGATCCCTCGTGCTTGTGTAGTACAATTCCATATATGTCTCCTCTCCTATGAGCAATGAGCAAGCAGATTTAA
>CAZFSW010000045.1:0-4305 GCA_964521655.1 uncultured Dorea sp. | reverse complement strand
GCATACCGTAATTCATGCCCTTACGGGCGGGCGCTTCGCGTCAATGTATATTTTACCAGCCCTCCGGCGGCAATCAGCTTCTGCATAAATTCCGGGAACGCCTGGCCCTGATACTGTGTTCCCTTTGTCCGGTCGCAGATGGTCCCGCTGTCAAAGTTAACTTCCACCTCATCACCAGCCTCAATCTCCTTCGCCGCCTCCGGGCACTCGATGATCGGAAGCCCGATATTAATCGCGTTCCTGTAGAAAATCCGCGCAAAGGTCTCGGCAATCACGCAGCTTACCCCCGCCGTCTTCAGGCACAGCGGCGCGTGTTCCCTTGAAGAGCCGCAGCCAAAGTTCTTATTCGCCACGATGATATCTCCCGGCTTTACCTTATTTACAAATTCCGGGTCGATATCTGCCATCGCGTGGCTCGCAAGCTCCTGTGCGTCAAAGGAATTCAGATACCTTGCCGGGATGATGACGTCTGTATCCACGTTATCTCCATATTTAAAAACATGTCCTGCCGCTTTCATGATCTCTCACCTACTTTCTCCGGGTTCGCGATGCAGCCCGCGATCGCGCTCGCCGCCGCCACCTCCGGCGACGCGAGGTAGATCAGGGAATCCACATGCCCCATCCTGCCTACGAAGTTACGGTTTGTCGTGGACACGCACCTTTCGCCCGCCGCCATGACGCCCATATGGCCGCCCATGCACGGGCCGCAGCTCGGCGTGTTCACCGCACAGCCCGCATCCACGAAGATATCAAGAAGTCCCTCCGCAATACATTGCTTATATATTTTCTGTGTCGCCGGGATGACCATGACGCGCACATCCGGATGGACGGTGCGCCCTTTTAGGATGGCCGCCGCCCTGCGCATATCCTCCATGCGCCCGTTCGTGCAGGAGCCGATCACCACCTGATCGATATGGATGGGCTCCATCGCCTCAACCTCATCAATGGTCTTCGCGTTGCCCGGAAGATGCGGGAAAGCCACCGTCGGGCGTACCTGCGACAGGTCGATCTCCACTACTTCGTCATACACCGCGTCCTCGTCCGGCTCATATACCGTATACTTCTTCGTGCAATGCTCCGCTAAATACTGCTTCACCTGGGCGTCCACCGGGAAGACCGCGTTCTTCGCGCCCGCCTCGATCGCCATATTCGCCATCGTGAAGCGGTCGTCCATCGAAAGCTCGCCGATGCCGTTCCCGGTAAATTCCATCGACTTATACAGTGCGCCGTCCACGCCAATCTTCCCGATGATGTGGAGGATGACGTCCTTGCCGCTCACATACGGTCCCGGTTTTCCTGTCAGCACGAATCTGATCGCGCCGGGAACCTTAAACCACAGCTCCCCGGTCGCCATGCCAGTCGCGATGTCCGTCGTCCCTACACCTGTGGAAAACGCCCCCAGCGCGCCATATGTACAGGTGTGCGAATCCGCGCCGATGATACATTCCCCAGCCGCCACAACGCCCGCTTCCGGAAGAATCGCGTGCTCCACGCCGGATTTTCCCTGCTCAAAATACCAGGTGAGGCCCTGCTGCCTTGCAAATTCGCGGATAGCCTTAGAATTTTCCGCCGACTTGATATCCTTATTCGGCGTGAAATGATCCGGCACCAGCGCTACTTTATCCTTATCAAATACCTTTTCCGCCATCTGGCGGAAGATGGGCAGCGCCATCGGCCCGGTGATATCGTTCGCCATCACCATGTCAAGCTTCGCCTCAATGAGCTGCCCCGCTTCCACAGCGTCAAGCCCTGCGTGCGCCGCCAGTATCTTCTGCGTCATCGTCATTCCCATCGCAACAACCTCCTGTTTCGTCTACTTCGTCCTGCGCCTTATTTTAACACAGATGGCTATAAGTGCGCAAGAAAGAATGAAAAGTATGGAAAAAACAGCAGCCGCCCGCGCCATGCCATCCCCGGTCTTCGGCGCGGCCTGCTCCACAGAAGCTTCCCCTGGCTGTTCTTCTTCCTGCTTTTCCTCCGGCTCCTCTTCCTCCTGTTCTTCCTGTGGGAGCTTATCATCCGTCAGCGTCCCCAGGTCGATCACCTGGCCGTCCCTGTACACCTGGACCTCGAAGGGCGGGATCTTTTCATAGCCCTGATTGGCGTCGCAGCTCAATTCCTCTATCTCATAGGTATCATAGATGAGCGCGCCTTTATCGTCCTTTGGCTCGGACGTGCCGAACCACACGCCATCGTCGGAAGATTCTCCCCGGTTCGTCTCCTGTGCATGGGAATTCCAGTCCGAGGCCGTAGAAAAATTCCCGTTCTGATCTGTCACTATGATATGGCTCTCTCCCGTAGTCTTGCTCGTAATCCGAAACGGCACGCCAGCCAGACGCCTGTGTGTACTGTCGGCAATCTTCACGCCCTTTATGTCTCCCCGCTTCACCTGATCATAAATTGCAGCATCCTCAGAAGTCAGCTCCGTGACCACGCCGTCTTCCCTGATCTGAAATTCCCGCTCGGTAATTCCTTCAATCAGATACCCCTCCGGCGCCCCGGCCTCTTCAAGCCTGTAGTCGCCGTATGGGAGCAAGTCGGCCTCCGTGGCGGCAATTCCCTGTGCATCGGTGCTGATACGCGCCACCTCCTGCCCTTCTGTGTACATGACGCCCTGCACAAGCACAGGATTTTCATTCAGGGTAATAATCGCGAACACAGCATTTTCAAGGCTTGCCCCGCCCTGCGCCTCCATCTTTCCTGTCTCCAGGTCGCGTTTTGCTGCGCGCACGCCGCCGCGGATGACCTGATCGGATACCGATAACGAGCCCTTGCCATGAAAGACCGCTGCCTCTCCTTCCTCCGTAATCTGCGCCAGATAGACCCCGTCTACTGCCGAGCCGTCCCGTTCCATACACGCGCCCTCCAGCAGATAGCCCTCCGGCGCATTTTTTTCTTCTACCGTGACCGTACCCAGAGGAAGGCAGACGCTCCCGTCCTGCGTATAATACTCGTCCCCGGAAACCTTGCACGCTTCCGACAGGCGCGTGACATAGCAAAGCGCGCCGCCGTCCTCTTTTTCCTCTACAGTTTTTGTAACCCACGTCCGCGTAGGGGTTTCCGGCAGATTTTCCACCGTATAGAAGCCGTCATAATAGTTCCAGACAAATTCTGTCCCTGCAAGCGACGCGCCGCCCTGCGGAATCTTTTCCCCAGTCTCGGCGTCCAGCTTCAGGATATCCAGCTCTGCGGCCGCCGCTTTTGGCGTGTCGCTGACCGAAAGCGTGGCCGTCTCGCCCGCAGCCACCGTCAGGGTATACACGCCCTGGTCAAGCCGGAAGCCCTTCGGCGCTTTTGTCTCTTTGACATAATATGTTCCCACGGGAAGCTCCGCCTCATCGCTGCTGCGGCTGTCGTTTAATGTAACAGACGCGACGCTGGCTGTGCATCCGCTGTCTGAATAGATGGTATAGACCGCGCCAGAGAGGGAATAACACGAATTGCCCTCACTGATCCCGTAATTAGAAGAAGCTTTTCTGACTGCCGCCTTCCCGGTTCCCTGCACGCCCCGGTACACTGTATAAGAAGCATAGGTCTTCCCATGCCCGCCATCCACGCTCCACATCGCGTCAAAACGGTTCCTGATCGTCCCCACATCTTCATACCAGGCGTGGTAGATGGTCTGGTCAGTCCCCACTATCGCGGTATGCACGCTCACGCCGGAACTATTAAAAAACACGAGGATATCCCCCGGCCTGATAGTCCCGGCACTAAAACCATTATTAAACTCCTCCGCGCTCTGCCCGGACGTGACTGTGGCTCCCGCATTGGTACAATAATCTGCAATATTTGCCGTGTTGCGCCCCATATCCACGCCAAGCTGCCTTCCCACCCAGGTCACATACCCGGAGCAGTCCCAGCCGCTTGTCGTCGTACCTCCCCACACATAGGGGACTCCCAAGCCTGATTCTGCCGCCTGAAGTACCTGGATTTCCGATGCATTTCCAAAAACTGCGTTTGCATCCCCTGCTTTTGCCCGCACCGCAGGGAATAAGAAACTAACGCATACTGCAAGCAGCAATATACCTTTTTTTTGCATATTCTCTTCTCCTTTGTCTGAAATTTAATTTACAAATCGTAAGAATCTGCTGAGAAATAGCCTGGCAACGTGGCTTGTCCTTTTGCAAGGTTATTTCTTTCCAGCTCCTGGCCGCTGCCCTCCTTCCTGCGTTGTCATCTCGTTTTTGAAAATCCGGGAAGATAATTCCCTGCCGGGGAAACCCCGTGAAAATAAATCTGAATCATAGAATTTCTTAGACGAGTAGTATTATCATAAATAGTTTTTTTCTGTTTGTCAATATATTT
>CAZFSW010000044.1:0-7835 GCA_964521655.1 uncultured Dorea sp. | reverse complement strand
AAGCGGGCGCGGCAGGAGGCATCCCGCGCCTTTCCTGCCGCGCCCGTCTTTTATTCTGTAAGTTGCCCCGCGCTTATCGCAGCGGTGCGAAAGCCTACGCGCATTACATAAATATGCTCAGCACGATCACTTCCACTACGCCGACTGCCCATGCAATCGTCGAGGTCACAGACCAGATGGTGAGCTGGTCTTTCGCTTCCTGCACGCCCAGCGTCCTGTTTACAACCCAGAAATAGCTGTCGTTGAAATATCCGAAGAACAGGGAACCCACGCAGCACGCAACCGCCCCGAGCAGTGGGCTTACGCCCGCCGCCACAAGGATTGGCGCGGAGATGCCCGCCGCCGTAGTCATGGCAACTGTTCCGGAGCCCTGGATGAAGCGCATCGCCGTGGAGATGATGAGCGGCAGGATAATAATCGGAACCGCCGTCCCCGCGAGCCCTTCCGCCATAAATGTGCCAAGCCCGGAATCCTTAATGATCTGTCCGAGCGCTCCGCCGCCGCCCGTTACGAGCATAATAATACCGGCGGACATCATGCCTTTTTCCATCTCGGAGATGATCGTATGCCTGTCAAGGTTCTTCCCCAGCGTCACGATCGCGACGATCAGGCCGAGGCCTACCGCGATGATCGGCTGTCCGAGGAAGATGAGCACCTGCATGAAGCCTTCCGTCTGTCCCAGAGCCGACGCGATCGTGTTGATCAGGATCAGGACGATCGGCACGATCAGCGGCATAAAGGAAACCAATGTTCCCGGCATATCTGTCGTATCCATCGCAAACGCATTGTCGTAATCCGGCTCCTGATACGGCGCTTCCACGATATTGCCCTCATCGTCAGGGATGCGGTAATATTTCTTAGAAAGAAACAGCCTTGCATACGCGATACACGCGATTGCCATCGGAATAGCGAGCACAATAGTAAGCAGGATGAATTTACCCACGTCCACTCCGAAGATCCCGCATACGCCCAGCGGACCAGGTGTGGGCGGCACGAGGGAGTGCGTGATGACAAGCCCTGCGGCAAGCGCCACGCCAAGCCCGATGATGGATTTTTTCGTCGCCCTGGAGATTGCCTTTGCAATCGGCGCAAGTACAACGAAGCCGGAATCGCAGAAGATCGGGATCGACACGAGGAAGCCGGTAAGCGCCAGCGCTTCCTCCTCTCTCTTCTTCCCGAACAGCTTCAGGAATGTATGCGCCATCCTCTGCGCCGCGCCGGTCACTTCAAAGATCTGCCCCATCATAACGCCGAAGCCGATGATGATGCCGATGCTCCCAAGCGTCCCGCCAAAGCCCGACGTGATGGAATTTACAATGCCAAATGTCGTACCGTCATCCAGCGTGATGTTCGTAAGCGGCATCCCGCCCACGACGCCAACAATTACCGTACAGATGATCAGCGCCAGAAACGCCTGTATCTTTGTCTTTAATACGAGGAATATCAGAACTAATATACCGATGCCAAGTCCTAGCAGCATCCTTTCCCCACTCAATCCATTAACCATAATTACCTTCCTTTCTCAATCCGTTACTTTTTAAAATTCGGCGCGTATTTTGCCGCCAGCAGGATCGCCTCGATCATGCTGACTGCGCTCACGATGCCCTTCCCGGCAATGTCAAATGCTGTCCCGTGGTCTACCGAGGTGCGCAGGATCGGCATCCCGTTTGTGATGGCGATCGTTTTCTCAAAATCAAGGGTCTTCGCCGCGATATGACCCTGGTCATGATACAGGGAGAGGACGCTGTTATACCTTCCCTGCGCCGCCTGATGGAATACGGAATCCGCCCCGATGGGGCCTGTGACCGGATAGCCCGCTTTCTGAAGCTCCTCAACCGCCGGCGTGATCTCGTTCACTTCCTCCCAGCCGAACAGCCCATGCTCGCCGCTGTGCGGATTCAGCCCGGCAACCGCCATCGTCCCGTCCTTCACGCCAAGCTTTGCAAGCGCCTCAAGGCAGCGCTTTACGTAGTCGATGACCCGCTCCTTCTTAATCATGTCCAGCATATCCCGCAGGGACACATGGCGGGTCAGGAAGAAAATGCGCATACCGTTCGTCTCAAACATGGTAAGCGGGTCCTCGGTGCCGGTGAGCGCGCCAAATATCTCGGTGTGCCCGATGTACGGGATCCCCCCTGCGCGCAGGGACTCCTTGTTGATCGGCGTGGTCGCCACGGCGTCCGCCTTGCCCTCGTTCGCAAATTCAATGCTTTTTGCGATGTACTCATACGCGGCTTTCCCACACATTCCATTGACCTTGCCATACTCAAAGGATGCAGGGTCGATGTTGGCGAGATCGACAAGGTTTAAGACGCCCTCCCCGAAGTCGGCCTCCGACGGCTCCTTAACCGTATGGATCCTAAGCCCGGCTCCCGTGATGCGAACAGCCTTCTCCATCACGGCCTTATCGCCGACAACGATACAGTCCGCCGCCGCCCTCACCTTCTCAGAAGCGACTGCTTTCGCGGTAATCTCCGGCCCGACCCCCGCCGGGTCCCCGATCGGTACAGCAATGACTGGTTTTCCCATATGACTTCTCCTCCTTTCTTAAATAAATAGCTTCTCCTTCAGATAGGTGACGCACTGGTTGATGGCGTCGCGCCCGCCCTGGCTTCCGCCCTTTGTGATGATGTGGAGCCCCTCAAATTCCCCTTTCAGGAGCTGCCCGTAAGCCGCCAGTGGAAGCACCTCATCCAGAAGGCTTAAGCCCGCTGTCTGGAATTTCCTGCACACGGCGACGGTAATGTCCCCGCCGCTGGTGTACAGCCCCTTAAATGTCGGCTCCGCCCGGATGATCCGATAGGTGATCTCCGCAAAGGCCTCATTGATCATCTCGGTCACTTCGTCCATGGAACAATGGTATTTCTCCATATAAGGCTTAAAGTCAATGCGGTTTTCGGGATAGATCCCGTCGCCCGTCACCGTGCATACGTTATTCCTGCCGCATTCCCGCAGGATCTCCTGCACGGCGCGCGCGGTCTCCCGCTCTCTTTCTTCTTCGCCCTCCAAAAGCGTCCTCGTGTTTACAAATACATTATACGTGCGCTGCGACAGCCACAGCTCCTCCATCTGCATCCGCGTGTTCGGGTGTACGCTTCCCACGACCGCCAGAATCTTATTTTTCTCCTTCTTCTCGCTCGGAGTAATGAGCTTCCTGGCGAGCGTCGCTGTGAATACGCCGGGATCTACCGCGACGGTTTTAAGCCCGCTTGTAATAACTGCGTCCGCGATCAGGTCCAGGTCCTCCTGCGTCACACAGTCTATGACCAGGATCCTGCTCCCTCCCTCTACGTGCCTTGCCATGAGATCCGCCAGGTAGTGCTTCCCATGCATCAGGTCTTTCATGAGGATGGAGGAAACCTGATATTTACTCTGCTGGCCAAACAGCTCCGCCACCTCCGACACCTTCACCGGCGTCTTCGGGTCGATGGCAATGTCTGTCTTGTGCAGCGGCAGGCCGTTCACAAGCATATAACCTCCCGCTACGATTCTGCCCGAAGAGGGGAAGCACGGCGCGGCAACCGCCACATAGTCCTCCCCGAGGCAATCCAGCATCGCGTCCGTCTCGCTCCCGATATTTCCCCTTAAGGTGCTGTCGATACGCTTGGCGTAGACCTTGACCTCCTTACTCTTTAGCAGGCCGCAGACATTCTTCACCCGGTTGTACGCAGTCTGCGCGTCCGTGCCCCGGCTGTCCGTCGGGTACAGCAGACAGTCGCAGTCATTTAACATGGACAGCTCGATCCGCTCCGTATTCATGACCGTATAAGCGCGGTACGCCATTTTTTTCAGAAGCACGCCCGTAGCATTCGCGCCAGTCAGGTCATCCGCTATAACTACACATTTTGGCATGGCCGTCTCCTTATCTGTCCATCAGAACCTCTACTGCTTCCTTAAGTGTCGTGACTTCTCCCACATTTCCGGGGAAAATGACATACGGCGTCTTCGGGAACTTGCTCTCCTTTCCAGTCTGCCATACCGGGATGCCCGGACGTATCTGGCCGAGGACGTTTGCTTTTTTAACCGCGAGCGCTTTCGTCCCCACGTCGCTGGAGGTAATGCCCCCTTTGGCGATCACGAAACTCGGCGTGACGCCAAGACGCCCCACCAGTGACTGCACCGCGTCGGAAATCCTCACGGAAAGCCGCAGCTCGTCTTCCTTGTCCCCGGTATCTGCCGTGATCAGCGCGCGCGTCGTGTAACAGCACACAGTCTTTCCGGCTTTGATGCACTCCTCTTCTTTTTCCAGGCATCTCTTTACTTCCGCCTCAAACGCCGCCTCATCCTTGACCAGAGTAGCGTCAAGCTCCACAAATTCAATCTCTGGCAGCTCTTTCAGGCACTCCACCTGCTTCGTCGTCTTGTCCGTGTGGGAGCCCACCACGATAATCCCGCCGTTTGGCGTCTCATTTACCACCATCTGCTCTCTGGAAAGGAGCGGCTGGTCGGACACGCCTCCCATCACCTTAACGATCGCCGCTGCAGTGCGGAACATAAACACCTTGCCCTTCGCCATAGCCCGGTAAAGCGCCACGCAGAACACCTTCACGTCCACGTAATCCACAGCATTTACGACAATCTTATTGAAATCCCGTACCGCCATAAGCTGCGCCTCGATCTTGTCAATATCCATGTTGTGGATATCTTCCAGAGAAATGCAGGTGACGTCCGCCGCCTTGAACGCGCCCTTCGTCTTCTCCTCCACATACTCCGGCATCGTCGCCGCACTGTAGCCAAACGTCTTATCCTTCGCAAATTCTGTCTCATTCGCGGGCTTCAGCTCATCTCCATACTTCACATAATGTACGTTGTCAATCGTGAACCTGCCGCCCTCCTTGAAAAACGGGCAGAGGATCTCGCCGTCAATGGTCTTTCCCGTATACTTCTCATAATCCTCTTTGAGAAGTTCCGTTTCAAGGGGATAATGGCCGCGCAGCGTGCTGTCGCTCCTGCTGATGAAGATGTATTCCTTTCCGGTTTCCTTTGCAACCTCGTCCACAACCGCCGCGATCTCGTGGTGCGCCTTTGTCGTCTGCTCTGCGGTAAATCCCCTGGAATTGGTCAGCACATAGAACAGGTTGTTCTCCTCCTCAAAGCCCTGGCGGATGCTGTCCTTCTCCCAGTTGGTATACACGGAAATGTCATGGACAGTCTGCACTCCGGTCGGGTCGTCATCCAGCACGACGATTTTCTTATGGTTCGCGGCAATTTCCTTCTTAAGCAGCTCGTCTGCCGCCGCCTCGTCTATTTTCTTATAGGAACCTAAAACTTCCGCATTCAATGACATATCCTCGCCCTCCGTCAGTCTGCCTTTTTCACTTCTACGTCCGCAAGCTTCTCAAAATACTGCACGATCCCGCCGTGGTCATCCTCCATATGTCCGTGGATCTTCAGGGTCTGCAAAATCTCATAAAGCTGCGCGGTGTAGGGGATCGGCACGTCGATGGAATGCGCGGTGTTCACGACATTCTTGATGTCCTTGTGGTTGATCCGGATCGGCCCGCCCGGCTTGAAGTTGCGCTCTACGATCATCGGGATCTTCGCGTCCAGGACCGCGCTTCCGGCAAGCCCGCCGCGGATCGCCTCATACACCTTCTGCGGGTCCGCCCCGGCCTTTGTCGCCAGGACAAACGCCTCCGACACCACGGCGATCGTATTGTTCACGATCACCTGATTGGCAAGCTTGGTCACGCTGCCGCTGCCGCTGCCGCCAATTAAAAGCGCGGAAGAACCAAGGATGTCAAAATACTCCTTCATTGCGTCAAAATCCTCCTGGTCCCCGCCTGCCATGATTGCAAGCGTACCGGCGACCGCCCCCGGCTCCCCGCCGGAAACCGGCGCGTCCACAAAGCCGACCTTCTTCTCCTTAAGCCCCTTGTAGCACTCCTGGGATTCCACAGGCGTCACGGAACTCATGTCGCATACGACGCTTCCCGGCTTCACCGAAGAGGCTACGCCGCCCTCTCCAAAGAGGATGGACTTGGAGATCGCCCCGGACGGAACCATGATGATGATCCGCTCGCACTGCTCTCCGATCTCCGCGTAGGAAGCCTCCTTCGCGCCCGCCGCCACAACGTCCGCTACAGCCTCCTTGTTCAGGTCGGATACCAGAAGCTCCACCCCCGCTTTCAGCAGGTTCTTCGCCATTGGCCTTCCCATAATGCCCAGCCCGATAAACCCTACTTTCATCTCTCTTTTTCTCCTTTCTTTTTTAGAGATTGTTTGTCTGGCAGTCCGTTCCCTAAACCGTGTGCGCTGATTTACAGGATGTCCGCCAGCTTCTACTCCTATATTACTGCATACCGGTATACCGGTCAAGAGGGCAACTTCCATTTCTCCCTTTTCTCTAATTTTATACCCCTTTTTTTATGCACATTGCACAAATATCCGTGATTTTATTGTTATTTTTTTAACATTTTCGCGAATTTTCCTGTTGATTAATAAGACAGAATCATATATGATAAGTATAATAACTTCATGCCACGACTACAAAAGGAGACGATGCATCCCATGACGCTAATGACGCCGCTAAACGAACAGGCTTTCCAGTATTTAAAAAACATGATCACCAACCATGAGCTTTCCTATCAGGAAATCTACTCTGAGACAAAGCTCGCGAAAAAACTGGGAATCTCGCGCACTCCATTCCGCGACGCCGTACACCGGCTCGCTCAGGAGGGATACATCGACATCATCCCAAACAAGGGCTTCTGCATCCACCAGCTGACAAAGAAGGATGTGGACGAGACTTTCCAGATCCGCTCCGCTCTCGAGAGCTACTGCACATTCCAGATCGCAAGGGATTCCGCTGCAGGCGAGCCAAAGGCGGCGGCGCTGCTTAAAGAATTAGAAGAGATTATGGAAAAATTAAAAAAAATCCTGGACTCCACGCAGTCAATCCCGGATTTTTCCCAGTATGATTTTGAATACCATACGAAGATTATTGATTATATTGAAAATGAAAAAATCTCCGACATCTTTGATACCTTTATGTACCGCATGTGGTCTCTTGCGCAGTCCTCCCTGTCGCACGCCGGGCGTATGAAGGATACCTATGAAGAGCATATGGCAATCCTTAAGGCCATGAAAGCGGGCGACACGGAGCATATCTTTGCAATCACCTTAAGGCATATGGAGACGCCGCGGATGATTAATCTGGAGGACCTTTAGGGGCTGGAAGTCAACCGGACCGCATCAACAGACCTCTGCCCCAAATGGCATCAGCGCTAGCTTCGCCAGCTTAAACTGCTGGAGCCCGAAGGGAATCCCGACAACCGTAACGCAAAGCAGCACGCCCCACACCAGATGCTCCAACGCCAGCGGTATCCCGGAGACAATGATCCAGATAATATTTAACAGAAGTGAAACAGTCCCTCCCCCGTAACGGATTTCTTTGCCAAAGGGGAAGAACGTAAGCGCCGCAAACTTAAAGCACTGCATCCCTACCGGAATCCCAACGACCGTAATACACCAGAGGCATCCCGCCAGGCACCAGCTAAGTCCGCTGATCGCCCCGCCGAAAATGAACCATAACACATTTCCCAGAAATCCCATGTGGACCCTTCCTTTCCTGCCGCAGATTTTCTCAGCAACGGCATTTCATCTCCTATGCTGCCCAGGCTGCCACCGCGCGGTCATGCATTTCCTCCGGGCGCCATGCCCCCGCCGCCATCAGAAAGAACCCTGTCGTCATGGTACATCTCCTCAAGCGGACGCTTGTGCGCTTTCTTATAATGATACATCTTAATATCCGTCTCCTTGATATATTCCTCCATCGGCTGGGAAGCGCCGGCAGGCACCGCAGAAGTGCCAAAGCTAAAGCTCTTGGGGTAAGG
>CAZFSW010000043.1:0-7869 GCA_964521655.1 uncultured Dorea sp. | reverse complement strand
CATTTCCAAGAGCTGCTACTTGCGTTTCCTATAAAAAACCTTTACAATGTTAATATTACTTGACAGAGAAGCATTGTGAAAGGAACATTCGGGCCGTGGAAAAACGCAGGAGATATTTAATCAACGCAGGGATACTGGCGGCAGTATTCATCGCGGCGGTTGTGATATTCAGTTATGTGACCAATAGAGAAAACATCAACGATATGCTGGCGGATATGGGAACAGCCTCGCGCCCGCAGGTTTCATTTTCCTGTAATGGAAACGAAGTGAACACGCTGCCCGTGTATGCGAAGGAGATGGAAATCACTGCCGTGCGCGACACGATCACGCCTGTATCCTCCGGCCAGCTGGAGCTTCGGCTTAAGTCTTACGACAATTCCATCAAAAGCCTCGATTACATCGTATATACTCTGGACGGAGAGCAAAAGCTTCTGGAATCCACAGTAGAGCACCCGCAGGAATCCACCATCTTGATGCTGAACGCAGAAAACCTGCTGGCAGAGGAGCGGGCGCTGGAAATCGTCCTGAACATGGACGGAGGAAAAACGGCATACCTCTACACCCGCATCGTAGACAGCGCCGGGATGAATGTCTTTGAATGCCTGGATTACATCCGAAGCTTTCACGAGGACGCGCTGAGTAAAGCGGAAGGAACGGCGACGCAGACCGCGATTGAGGCGGACGGAAGCATCGACAACACGACATTTGCCCATGTGACCATCCACTCCGATTTCGACCATGTGTCATGGGGAGAACTTGAGCCTGCAGTCGAGGGCAGCGAGCTGTGGAGCATCAAGGAAATCAACAGCACCTACACCTCCGTTCAGCTCCAGTACCGCGTGCGCTGTAAAGGCGAGGAAAATGAGACAGATGTGTACAGCGTCACAGAATTTTTCCGGGTGCGCCATATCCCGGAGGGAGATACCGATTATCTTCTCGATTATGACCGGACGATGGCGCAGGTCTTTGACCCGTCCTACCAGGTGCTGACCAGCGAGGGCGTTATCCTGGGAATCACAGACAGCGACGTCTCCTACCTGACGAACGAGGACGGCACCATCGTCTCATTTGTACAGGCGCGGGAGCTTTGGAATTACAATAAAAAATCAAACTCCCTCTCGCTCGTGTTCAGCTTCGCGGACGCGGAAAACAGCGATATCCGCAACCTGTTCCCGCAGCATACGGTAAAACTCCTGCGGATGGACGATAAGGGAAATACGGTATTTGCCGTCTACGGCTATATGAACCGGGGCGAGCACGAGGGCGAGGTCGGAATCGCCGTATATTACTATGACACGGAGCAGAACACCGTGGAGGAAAAAACCTTCGTCTCAAGCACACATTCCTATGAACGGGTGCTGTACGAGCTGGGCGAGCTGGCGTATTACAGCGCCGACAACAATGTCCTTTATCTGCTTGCCGACGGCACGCTCTATGAGGTCAACGCCGACAATGGTAACAAGACGGAACTGGCGACAGGCCTTGCTGACAGCCAGTACGTCACCTCTGCGGACGGAACGCTGATCGCTTACCAGGAGCAGGCGGACGGCTCCGGCAAAAACGCCGTGACAATCAAAAATTTCTCCACGGGGGAGGAATATACGGCAGAGGGCGGCGCGGACGAGATCATCACCCCGCTCGGATTTATGGACAGTGATTTTGTATATGGAGTCTCCCGCGAGGAGGATGCCGGACAAACTGCGTCCGGACAAGAAACCGCCCCCATGTACAAGGTAGAGATAGACGATGATACGGGAAAGACGGTAAAGACCTACGAGCAGGATGGCATCTATATCTTAGGGGCGGAACTTGAAGACAGCCTGATCACGCTAAGCCGGGCGACAAAAAACGGCAACACCTACACAGGCACGGCAGAGGATTATATTACCAACAATGAGAAAAAGGGCGCAAGCAGGATCGAGGCCGAGATCTATGTCACGGAGCTTAAGGAGACGCAGACCCGCCTCGCATTTAAAAGCGCCGTCAAGAACCTGCAGCCAGATCTCCTGAAGCCCAAACAAATACTGCGCGGCAGCGCAGGCAGCATAGAACCGATAACCTTTGAAGATGAAAGCGCGCACGATAAATGCTATGTTTACGGCTACGGCGGGCTCCGGGGCATCTATGACAGTGCGGGCGGGGCAATCGCGGCTGCCGATGAATATAGCGGAGTCGTCGTATCAGCGCGCCAGACCTATATCTGGCAGCGGGGAAACCGTGACCTCGAATATAGCATCTCCGGCAAAGACGCAGAGATTGAAACAATCCGCGCCCGGCTAAACGGCGGCGAAGCCGCCGTAGACATCATGGAAGACCTGTCCGGCGGGCAAAGCATCGACCTCACCGGATGCGACGCCGAGCAGCTCCTCTATATCGTCAACCAGGATATCCCCGTTATTGCCATGCTGGACACAAAAAATGCCGTCATCATCACAGGCTACGGAGACGGCTTCATCACCTATCGCGACAGCGCAGGAGGGCAGAATACAGTGTCCTATGCACAGATGAACAGCATGACAGAGGGGAGCGGACATGCATATGTGGGGTATGCGCGGTAAGAGCGCGGGCTTTCGCCCGCTTTACACCATCCCGCTCACCTGTATGCGGCAGCCGCCCCTCTGGCAGACGTATGGGGATTTCCCTGTAAAATCCCTGCATTAATCAAGAGTGTAGCTGTTCAGATATTTCTCCTGCTCCGGCGTAAGGACGTCAATCTCTTTCCCCAGGAACGCAAGCTTGCGCCGGGCAACATCTATGTCAACCTCTCGCGGCACGTCAATCAGCTTTTCCGTAAGCTCGCTGCCATGCTCAACCAGATATTTCGCGGAAAGCGCCTGGATCGCGAAGCTCATATCCATAATCTCCGCCGGATGCCCGTCGCCTGCCGCCAGGTTCACCAGCCTTCCCTCGCCGAGGACAAAAATCCACTGGCCCTCCGGAAGCCTGTACCCCATAATGTTCTTTCGCATTTCCCTCGTCTCGGCCGCGATCCGGCGAAGCCCGGCCATATCAATCTCACAGTCAAAATGGCCCGCGTTGCAGAGAATCGCGCCGTCCTTCATCACAGCAAAATCCTCCTCGTCGATAACCTTGTCACAGCCCGTAACCGTCACAAAAATATCGCCCACCTTAGCCGCTTCATTCATCGGCATCACGTCAAATCCATCCATCACAGCCTCGATCGCCTTAATCGGGTCGATTTCCGTCACGACAACCCGCGCTCCGAGGCCCTTTGCGCGCATCGCGGTGCCCTTGCCGCACCAGCCATATCCGGCAACCACAACAATCTTCCCGGCGACGATCAGATTCGTCGTCCGGTTAATGCCGTCCCACACAGACTGCCCCGTTCCGTACCTGTTGTCAAATAAATGCTTGCAGTCCGCATTATTGACACGGACCATCGGGAATTTTAACTCTCCCGCCCGGTTCATGGCCTCCAGACGAATAATGCCTGTCGTCGTCTCCTCGCAGCCGCCGATAATGCCCGGAATGAGCTCCGGCATATGGGAATGTACCATATTCACCAGATCCCCGCCGTCGTCAATAATAATATTCGGCCCCGCCTCCAGCGTATGGCGGATATGGCTTTCATACTCCTCCTGGGTGCTGTCATACCACGCATGGACCTCCAGCCCGTCCTCCACAAGAGCCGCCGCCACGTCGTCCTGCGTGGAGAGAGGGTTGGAGCCTGTCACATACATTTCTGCACCGCCAGCCTTCAGCACCTTGCACAGATACGCCGTTTTCGCCTCCAGATGGACGGAAAGCGCCACCTTTTTCCCCTCAAACGGCCTTGTCCGGGAAAACTCCTCTTCCAGAGCGCGAAGGAGGTCGCAATTCCTCTTCACCCACTCAATCTTCCGCCCGCCTGACCCAGCCAAACAAATGTCTCTGATTTCACTGCTCATCTTAATACTCCTTCTTATCCAATCCCATACGGATCATGATTTCATTAATCTTTTTATACACCAACTGCTCGTCCATCGTCAATATCTTTCTGTCTTCCATTGTGATCCTCCCGTCGATGATCACCGTCTCAACCTCAGAACCGTTAGCGGAATAGGAAAGCCCGGCTATCAGGTTGTTTCTCGGAGTAAGGGATGGCACATTCAGGTTCAAAATTGCAAGGTCCGCCTTTTTTCCGGCCTCAATGGATCCGATCTCCCTCTCAAGGCCAAGCGCCTTCGCGCCGTTTATTGTAGCGATGCGGAAACCCTCCCTCGCGCTGACGCACTGCGGGGTCTTATTTACGCCTTTATGGATCAGGGTCAGGAGGCTTAACTCATGGAACATATTTAAGCTGTTGTTTGAAGCGGCGCCGTCTGTGCCGAGGCATACGTTGACGCCCGCCTCCAGCAGCTTCGCAACAGGGGCGAATCCGTTCCCAAGCTTCATATTGCTTGCAGGATTCGTCACCACGCTTACGCCCTTTTCTTTCAGAATGGCGATATCGCTGTCCGTCACCTGAACGCAGTGGGCGGCGATCGCGGGCACGTCAAAAAGTCCGTTCCTGTCTGCCATCTCAATCGGCGTGCAGCCGTATTTTTCCCGGATCTGCTCGATCTCGCTGACGCTTTCCGACAGGTGTATATGGATGCCCATCTGATTCTTCTTTGCCTCTTTTGCTACGATGCGCATAAATGCGTCGTCACAGGTAAATGGCGCATGGGGTCCTAACATAAAGGTAAGCCTGTCACAGTCCTTCGCCGCGTCTCTTTCCTCGTAAGCCTGCGCAAGCCTTGTCCGCCCCGCCTCATCATCGCCGCTGCCTACAAGCCCGCGGCAGATGACCGCCCGCATTCCCGATTCTTTCACCGCTCTTGTGGTCTGGTGAATATTCATCTGCATATCGTTAAAACAGGTAGTTCCACTTTTCATCATCTCGATGATGGCAAGGCACGCGCCCCAGTAAGTGTCCTCGTCCGTCATCTTCTGCTCAATGGGGTCGATCGTCCCGAACAGCCAGTCCATGAAAGAAAGGTCGTCCGCCACATTCCTCATAAACGACATATAGGAATGAGTGTGGCAGTTGATAAGCCCCGGAATCACGAGCCTGTCCTTCCCATCTATCACCCTGTCCTCCTGAAAGCCGGAGGGTTTCCCGCCTATCGCGGCGATCCTTGACCCCTCGATATAAACAGAGGTTTCCCTGATTTCATCCCTATCGCCATCCGGAAGTATGGCCAAAATATTTTTTAGTACAATTCCCATAACCTTCATCCTTTCTGGTACACGGCGGACTGCCTTATCATGCGGCAGTGCCGGGCGCTTCAAATCCAGAGATATTCTATCATAGATAGGGTAATTTTACTATTGCTTTTTTATAAAAATTAATATTTGAAAAAAGTGGCAGATTCAAGCAAATAGGACTAGCCGTCGCGCCAGCGACTTGGTATAATAAACCCAATGACACACGGACGAAAGGAGAAATGACATTGAAAGCTTATGAAAGGTTATTAAATTACGTTGTCGTGCGCACGCCGAGCGACGAGGACAGCGAAACCATACCCTCCTCTGACTGCCAGTTTGAGCTTGCCAGGCTACTGGAAAAGGAGATGAAGGAGCTCGGCCTCGAGGACGTACATCTGGATGAACAGTGCTATCTGTACGGGAAGCTTCCCGCCACGAAGGGCTATGAGGACAGAGACAGCATCGGCTTTATCGCCCACATGGACACAGTAGCGGACTGCTGCGGCAGCGATATCCACCCGATCCTCACGGAGAATTACGACGGGGAGGACCTTGCGCTCGGAGACAGTGGCCTCATCCTAAGCACGCAGACCTTCCCGCATCTGAAAAACCTGCGGGGCAGGACGCTCATCACCTCCGACGGGACTACCATCTTAGGGGCGGACGACAAGGCGGGCATCGCTGAGATCCTTACGATGGCGGAAAAATTACAGAAAGAAAATATCCCGCACGGTACGATCTGCGTCGCATTCACGCCGGACGAGGAGATCGGCACGGGCGCCTCGCATTTTAATGTGGAGGAGTTTGGCGCAAAATACGCTTACACGATGGACGGCGACACGGAGGGCGAGATCCAGTATGAAAATTTCAACGCCTGCAAGGCGGTCTTTGACATTGCCGGGGTCAGCGTCCATCCCGGCGCGGCGAAGGACACGATGGTGAACGCCTGTCTCGTGGCGATGGAGATCAACAGCCTCCTTCCCGGCATGGAGACGCCGCGCGGCACGGAAGGATACGAGGGCTTCTATCACCTGGCCGGTATGTCGGGCGACGTAACGAAAGCGCAGTTAAATTACCTCGTCCGCGACCACGACGGGAACTTTTTTGAAGCCCGCAAGAATACCCTGCGGCACATTGAGAAGTGCTTAAATGAGAAGTGGGGCGAGGGCACGGTAACGCTCACCATCACGGAGCAGTACAAAAATATGTCTGAGATCATCGCCGGATGTATGCACCTCATTGATCATGCAAAGAAAGCATGCGAGGCGGCGGGCGTCACCCCCATCGTCATCCCCATCCGGGGAGGCACGGACGGATGCCAGTTCAGCTTCAAGGGACTCCCATGCCCGAACCTGGGGACGGGCGGGCACGCCTACCACGGGCCTTATGAACATATCACCGTCGAGGGCATGGACAAAAGTGTGGACGTGCTTATGGAGCTTGTCAAGCTGTACGCATAATCGCATTGCGCGGGCAGACGGATAGGAAAATATTCTTGCCGCTTACATTTTACAAGGAAAGGAAGGAAAGCTATGAAAAAAAGAGGGCTCTTACTGCTTATCGCCATGATAACCGCGCTGTCCGCCACAGGCTGCAGCGATGAGGATACCGCCACCCAGGACGCGGGCGAACAGATTAGCATTATGAAGGAAGAGGACGTCAGGCCATTCACTTCATTTCTGGAGGAGGGGATTGCCGAAAGCAACGATTCCTATGTCCTGCAGTTCCCTGGCGAGCTGCAAAAGCCCTACCTTACATTTCTGCAAAAGGCGTTCGGCAAGATTACATTTGAGATGAGCTCGGCAGGGGATGACGGGGAAGATATTTCCTCCGTCCTCGTCTCATTTACGCCGCTGGACATCGCCGCCACGACAAAGGATACTACAGAAGAATATCTGGACAGTATGTCCTCCCCGGATCTCGCAGAAGAGACAGCCGCGCTTCTCGGAGAATGTGAAGACGCTCTGGAAGAATCCCCGGTATATAAAGAAGAAACTCATCTTACGCTGGAGGCGCAAAAAAGCGACGAGAGCTATACGCTGAAAGAGGATGCCGTCACAGAGCTTCTCTCTATGTCGCTTACCGGCTATATGGAGCCTTACAACAGCGTCTGCGAGATCCTGGATGAGCGGGACGCCCTGCAGTCCTATCTGGACGCGCAGCTAAAAGGGGAGTTCGGGCAGTTCACCAGACATACCGGCAAGACCGAGGAGGAAGCCGCCGCATGGTACGACAGCGGTACTTTCGACGCCCCGGAGGGGATGGACAGCTCCTACGCAGACCGCTACAGGGCTGCGCTTCAGGAACTGCTTAAAAAATGCCAGTACACCATAGGCATCCCTAAAAAAGCCGATGACCCGTATAGCTACACCGTTGACGTCACGGTAGTCCCGAATGTCAGCCTTATCAATCTTTCCTCTGATTTAAGCAACAGCACTTTCGCCACCGAGGAGGAGGTAGACCAGACATTTATCGCGCTCCTTGAAAAATATGCGGCAGAGCCGGCATACGGGGAAGAGACGACCGTGAATGTGTCGTTTGGCCTGGATTTCTTCTCTGAATCAAATGAAGATATAACAAAACTGACGCAGACCATCCTGCCCTCTGAATAGAGTGTCTGTTCACATTTTGTTCATTTATCTTTTAAAAAACTTTCATTTCTTGAACATGATTTCTTCA
>CAZFSW010000042.1:0-7997 GCA_964521655.1 uncultured Dorea sp. | reverse complement strand
CGCGGCCCCAAGCGAGGCCTGCTCCTTCTCCCTGTTCGTATAGATCGGGCAGTTATACATATCTGCCTGTATCTGGCGCAGAAGGGCGCTTTTTGCGCCTCCGCCGGACGCGATCACCCGCTCTGCCCGGATCCCCAGAGACTGCAGTATGGCGTAGGACTCCTTCATGCTGTAGACGATCCCCTCCATCGTGCTGCGGATCAGATGCGCTCTGGAATGCTTCAGCGTAAGCCCCAGATAGATTGCTTTCGCGTCAGGGTCATTGTGCGGCGTCCGTTCCCCGTTCAGGTAGGGGAGGAAAAGAAGCCCCTCGCTGCCCGCCGGGGCCTGCGCCGCGCACTCGTTCATCTCATCAAATCCGCCCATATCAAGGATCTGGTTTTTCAGCCATTTGAGAGCCACGCCGCCGCTAAGGTGCGCCCCCATAATGCTCCACAGCCGTTCCCTTGCATGGCACCATGTATTGGTCCGAAGCTGCGGGTCATAAAGCGGCTGTTCCATCGCGCACGTCAGATGGCAGGCCGTACCTATGGTAGACGCAAGGAGCCCGTCTTTTATCATCCCATTGCCAAGCTCCATCATCAGGGAATCGCCGCCCCCATATGCGACCGGCGTCCCTTCCTTAAGCCCTGTCGCCTGCGCGCACGCCCGGGTCACCGCGCCCGCCATCTCATATGACTCGTGGCCCGGCGGCAAAAGAGAAGCCGGGATCCCCAGCCGCTTAAGAATGGAAAACGCCCATGTCCGCTTTTCCATATCCCACATACCGGTAGAGCTCGCATCCGAAGCGTCCGTCCCAAGCTCCCCGCACATACGGAAACGGATATAGTCCTTCGGGCAGAGGACCTTCTCTGCCCTTTCAAAGCTTTCCGGCTCATGCTCCCTCACCCACACCAGAGACGGCAGCGCGAACCCGGCGCTTAGGCGGTTGCGGTACACGGCGCCGAACTCTTCCTCCGGGACGATCTGGTAGATGTGCGCTATCTGATCCGCGCTCCTCTGGTCCGCCCAGATGATCGCGCTGCGCACCGGCCGGTTGTCCCTGCCAAGAAGCACAAGCCCATGCATCTGCCCGGAATAGCCGATTCCCCGGATATTGCCGCAGATATCCGGCTTTGCCGCCAGCATCTTTCGGATCGCTTTCACCGTCGCCTGCCACAGCTCTTCCATATCCTGCTCCGCCTGGTTAAGCTCCGGCTTCCTGATATCGTATTCACACTGGCCGCACGCCAGCGTGCGCCCCTTCTCGTCAGCCGCCACAGCCCGGACGCTTGACGTGCCTAAGTCGATCCCCACAAAACAATCCATGCCCATCCTCCTTTATGCAATCACGCACTGTCCTTTCAGCGCGTATTTCCCCGCTTTCCAGTCCACATTTTCCTCTGTCTGCGCTCTCAGCCTTTCGTAGATGCATTCGGCGGATTCCGGCAGATCCTGTCTGTATACAGACGCCGGATATCTCCCAGAGCCCTCAAAGTCATCAATCGATGCCAGCCCCACAGAGCCGCAGAGCCCCAGGCCATCGAGGATGCCCGCCGCAAGCTCCCCCAGTTCCCCAACCTCGCAGATGACAAGGCCGCCACGCAGCGACTGAAAGGCCTTCGTAAGCCGCGCCCTGTCCTTCTCTGCGACCTCCCTGCTCCGCCTCCACGGAAGACGCAGCGCCTCGCTTCCCGGGCACAGCCTGCAAAAAGCCTCCTCGCGCTTCCTGACATTGCTGATCGTAAGCTTATCCCAGCCAATGAACAGATAACGCTCATATTGCTTTTTCTGTCCCCGTATGATGCGTTCCACCGCGTCCTCATTGTCCAGAAATACACAGTCCGCGTAGGGGTAAGCATCGTCTGTATCGAAGAACACAAGGTTCATCCCTATGCTGCGCAGGCAAAGAAGTTTCTCTGTATCCGCCTGCTGGTCGTCCGGCCACACCACCGCATTCCGGATATTTTTACTGTATAGCTGGTACAGGCAGTCTTCAATCCCCGTCTTTTCCGGGACCTCCACATACAGGAGCAAAGAACCCCGCTCCCATGCCGTCCTCTGGAAAGCAGCGATGAACTCCACAAAGAACGGATTCTTTGAGGGAGCGACCAGCGCAACCACGTCAAGCGGCGCGATATTGCCGCTGTTGTTCAGCCGCACCGCCGTCCCGTTCCCGACCTCGCGGCTGACCAGGCGGTCTTCCTCCAGAAGCTCCAGCGCCTTTCTCACCGTAATCCTGCTCACGCCGTAATCTAACGCAAGCTGCCGCTCGGAGGGTATCTTTTCGCCATCCCGGTAGACGCCCTGATAAATCTGCCTGCATATGCTGTTTTTAATATCGAGATATCTTAACTCTCCAGTCAAAGCCGCCATATACCATATACCCCGCCTCTAAAGGCTTGTAGATTCGAGGTCCAGCCTTGTAATAATATCCTCCTGGATCGCCGGGGATAAGTCAAGGAAATTCACAAATGTCCCGTGGATTCTCATAATGTAGACCCCGCTGGGGGCATATTTCTTCGGATCGGCAAGCACCTTCCTGAGCATATCCGGCGTCGTCACATTCACATAGAGATAAAATGGCTGTATCCGCTCATTCGCCGGGTTATAAAACAAGGGCGCAACAATCTTATCTTTAAATTCAATTCCCTTTCCCTCCATCGTCTCTGCGCGGAAGTAATTCGGATCCACCCCGAAATGCGACGCATATCCCCCGCTCATTTTCTCATAGGGGAGCCGCATTCCCGACAGTATACGGAAGCCGAGGCCGGAATGCGCCTCGCCGTACAGCGGGTCCACGCCGTATCCCAGCATATCCCTTGACTTCCTCCCGTCCGGCGTCGCGCCGACCCAGTGTCCATACAGAAGATGCGTGGACGGGGTCGAATAATCACACCGGAATGGATTGCCAAGATAATTTTTCTTTGAGGCCACGATGTCGCTGACCCTGTTCGCGATCTCTTCCGCCTCCCTGTCAACCAGCGAGATATTGTTCCCGAACTTTTTGCAGCTTAGCAGATATTGATGCATCTCCGGGTCATCTTCAAAGTTCGTGCGCAGCGCCTCGACCAGACGGTCCGCGTCCTCCGGCCTCTCCCTAAGGAGCGTGTCGATCGCGATGAAGGAGTCCGCCACTACAGACAGGCCGTGAATCAGGCAGCCGCTCCCGTTATACTTCGTCCCCTGCCTCTTCGTATCTCTTGCGTCAACTCCGGACTGTACCCCGCCCATCATCGTAGACAAAAACGGGACCTGCAAAAGCCCTATCGCTTCCGACGCGGCATTCGCGGACGCTGCCATCTTGTCCGCATATTCATCTACATTTTTATAAAAAATCTCCCTGATATTTTCGAGCACTTCCCGCTTGCTGCCGCAGCCGTTCTCCTCGTCCGTCTTTCCAAGCCTTTTTGCGGTGATCGTCGAAATCCCGCCGTTTATGCACAGTTCAAGGATTTTTCCAAGATTCAGCCAGCTATTGGTCGTATTTCCATTATCCTTTCCCATGATCAGCGGCTCCTGGCATCCCGCCACAGAGTAGTCCGCGAGATCCGCGCGTTCCACTCCCCTCGCCTCAAGGATCGGGAACAGGCTGTCATCGTTGAAAAGGGACGGGGTAAGGCAGCCCGGCGTGAAGAAAAATCGCCCCATGCTCTCATACAGCTCCTGCGGCGTATTCTTATGAAGCTTTACGGACAGGATCGGCTGTGGGAGGTTCATGTCATAGTACGCATCCAAAAGCGCATAGGAGGTCGGATTTGTAAGATCCTCCCCGTCAGCCGACCTTCCTCCTATCATCAGGTTCTGGGAGATCGCCCAGCTTCTGTCGGCCACATTGAAGAACACCAGCAAATGCTTAAAAAGCGCCGCCGCCACCTCTCTGCTCATATTCGTCTTTGCCCGGTACGGCTCAAAGATCCTGTCTGCATTTCCCACCGAGAACGCGAACGGGTTCGGCGTCTGCTCCAGGCACATCGTCTGCCATATCAGGATGAAAGACTGGATCGCCTCGTACAGATCCCCTGCGCCCCTGCGCGGGACCTTCTGAAGCGTCTCCTTCATCAGCCGGTAACGCGGCTTATCCTCCTTCCTGGCCTCCTCTTCCTTCTGCGCGGCAAGCTCTGCATATCGGTCCGCCAGCGTTTCCAGCGCATCCAGGGATATCTTCATCGCCTCGAAGTAGTCTTTCCGGTCATCCCCGCACTTCTCCTGGCTGCGGGTGATCTCTTCCCTGATCCCGGCGCTGCCAACCTCCAGGAACCTCCGGACGTCCGGAATCAGATGCCCCGTCACCTGCTCGATGAAAAAAATCGCCTCGCTCGTGCTGTCCCCGGCGATATCATACGCTTTTCTCAGGGCGTTTGCATATGGCGTGTGGTCATTGTATTCTTTTAGCTCTTTAATCCGTTCTGCCGTAATATCGCCGATGGGGTCAATATCTCCAAAAACTGCCACCGGATCGCAGTAGCCGTTGAAGGAATCCACGGTAAACGCCGGATTGATCAGCGCGTAGGAGCGCGCAAAGGAATCGTCCTGCGTCCCGGCAAACACATGGTAATCCCCTATGCTCAGGGGAATCCTTTTCATGACCTCCACCTGCGTCCTGGCGATGCGGATACAGTCCTTCTCATCCTGAAATCTCTCATCGCACTCTCTTTGGATCTCTTTGGCGAGAAACCACCCCTCCAGATGGTTAAGGCTTCTCTCCTCCTGGAAACGCTGCTTTGCGAGCTCCGTGATCTCCTCCGCGTTAAAAAATGACCTGATCTTCATAATCTCCGTTCCTTTCTGGCTTTTTATAGCTGCCTTGCAAACTGCATTTACTCTCCGTCTTGCCTGCGTCCTAGCTTTTCTTATAAGTCAGCCCCCGGCTTACGATCAATTCCTTAAAATGCCTGACCTGCCCCATCGTGACATGCGCGCTGTCATCCATCTCATACGCCCATCCACATTCCTCCCATTTCTTCTTGCCGAACTCATGATACTTCAAAATCTCGAAGGTGACGTTGGCGCCGCCCAATGTCTCAAAAAGCCGCGCAAACTCCTCCATATCCTCCTCGCTGTCGTTCACCCCTCCGATCAGCGGCGTGCGGATATCGACCCTCCCGTGCTTCTTTGCCGCCCTTCTCAGGTTCTCAAGCACAGGGCCAAGCGCAGCCCCCGTGTACATCCTGTGCTTTTCCTCATCCCAGTGCTTACAATCCATTATAAGCTGGTCAATATAGGGGAATAACTCCGCAAGCCGCGGATGGCTTCCGTTCGTTTCGACCGCAGTGTGTATGCCGGCTTTCTTTAAGCGCTTAAGGAGCTCCCCAAGCGCTTCAAACTGCATCGTCGCCTCGCCCCCGGTAAACGTCACCCCGCCGCCGTCATAGAACATCGGGCTGCTTTCAAGGATCTCCTCATATAGCTCTTCCACCGTCTGCTCTTCACAGGAGAAACGTATGCCCTTGCCCCTGTACTTCGGGGAAAGGCATTCTCTGTCGGCGCACCCGGCGCATACCGCCCGGTCAAGCCTCTTCTCCCGCACAGCCCCCTTCGGGCACAGGCTGTCATCAAGCCAGTCCCTGTCCGTACACAGCACCCCTTCCATCTTCATCCCTTCGGGGTTCGCGCACCATCTGCACCTCATATTGCAGCCCTGCAGGTGGCAGACCAGGCGGTTTCCCTGCCCGTCCTGCGAATAGTTAAAGCCCTTTTGAAATACCTTCAATGTCATATCTTTACGTTCCTTCTAATGGTATTGTACCATAATACCATTGGGTGTCAAGTAAATGTTTAAAAGAGCAGGAAATTTTTATCCCTGCTCTTTTGCCGGCGCTTCTATGCCTGATATTCTGATTAATCCTCCGTAATCTTGATGACTGCTTTCACGATATCCGCCTTATTGTGGATGCTGTAATCCATCGCTTTCTGCGCCTCGTCAAGCGGGAAAATATCCGTGACGATCCCCTTGACGTTGACCTTGCCGCTTGCCACGGCGTCAATCGCGATCGGATAGATATGCCGGTAGCGGAACACGGTCTTAAACGTCAGCTCTTTATCCAGCGCAAGGCTGATCGGCAGCGTCAGCTCCCCGCTCTTGCTGTAACCCACCAGGACAATATTCGACCCCTTTTTCGCAATATGTATCGCCTGCACCGTGGTGATCTGGGTCCCGGCGGTCTCGATCACAAGATCCGTGCCCTCGCCGCCCGTAAGCTCCTCCACTTTCTTGATGACGTCCTCCTTTGCCCCGTTGATGACTGCGGATGCGCCAAGCTCCATCGCCTTTTCCAGACGTTTTTCCATGATATCGACCACATACACCTCGGAAACGCCCCTCGCCTTCAATGCCATCATAGACACAAGCCCGATGCACCCGGCGCCCATCACGACAGCCTTCTGCCCGAGATGCGCGTCTCCCTGGATGGCCGCGTGGAATCCTACCGCCAGCGGTTCGATCAGGGCGCCCTCCAGAGTGCTCACATTATCGGGGAGCTTAAAGCACAGATCCGCCTCGTGCGCGACATATTCCTGGAAAACGCCGTCCACAGGCGGAGTCGCAAAGAACACGACGTCCGGGCAGAGGTTGTACTTCCCCTCCCTGCAGAATTTACAGTGTCCGCAGGTCTTCCCCGGCTCAAGCGCGACCCGGTCGCCCACCTTCAGGTGCTTCACATCCGCGCCGACTTCGACAACCACCCCTCCCGGCTCATGTCCGAGCACAAACGGCGGCTTTACGACATAATCCCCGATCGCGCCGGTTTCATAGTAATGCATATCGGAGCCGCAGATGCCTACATACTCAAGCTTGACCAATACCTCGCAAGCGGCGGGCTTCGGGATATCCCGCTCTTCAAAGCCCATCTTTCCTATCCCGTTCATCACGGCAACCTTCATCTTCCCATCCATAATCGCAATACCTCCTAATTCTTTCGCTGCATTCAGTCCGTTTTCTACTTCCAGTCCAGCATATAGCGCTGGAACGTAACTGCGTCATGGGCGTCCTGATCAAGCTGCTCTTCTGTAGCGCCACAGCTAATGTCATGCCATATGTGGATATCCTTGCCGACCTGGCCGCCCATCCTTACAAATGGCTCCATGACCACGGTGCCGTCATAGCCGATATCCCGCAGCGCCTCGCCGATCTCACGCCACGGAGTCCGGCCCTTGCCCGGCACCTTCCGGTTGCACTCTCCCGTATGGAAATGCCCGAGAAGCGGGCCTGCCGTGCGGATCGCCTCCCCGATGCTGGTCTCTTCGATATTCATATGGAACGTGTCCAGCATGACTTTTACATTTTCCTGCCCGACTTCCTTTACAAATGCCACGCCCTCTTTGGCCGTATTGAGGATATGGCTCTCGAAACGGTTCAGGACCTCCATCCCAAGATTGATCCCGTACTGCCTTGCAAGCGGCGCAAGCGTCCTCATGCCCTCTACGCTCCGTTTCCAGTCCTCCTCTTTGTCAGCGGTGTCAAAATTCACCGGCCAATAGGAATAGAGCGCGCCGCCGACCAGATGGATATCAAGCTGCGCCATGACGTCGAACAGCCGCTTATACCACTCCAGGGCATGTTTCAGAATGGACGGGTCGGACGAACCTATATTGTGGTCATATGTAGGGCCGTATCCCGCCGTGAGCGTGATGCCGTTCTTTTGCGCGCACGCTTTCAGGGAACTGATCTGCTCTGGCGTATAATCCGGGAGCGGGGCGGCGCCGACTTCAAGGATGTCAAAGCCAAGCCTTGCGGCCTTCTCGACATAATATTCATAATTGGCGGCCCACTCACTCTCCCAGTATGCATAGTAAATTCCATGCTTCATCCAAAAACCTCCTTTGCAAATGCATTTTATTAGATGTTGGGGTCAAAACCCCTCTTCATAAATCTTCTTTGGCATATTGCACAAAAAAGAATGTCGTCGCTCCGACGCGCAAAGCATTCCAATGAGCCTCTGAAAACGAAAATCGTGTCAGCAATGGCTTCCACGATTTTTGAGTCTCATTTCCATTGCGCTCAAAGTCGTTCCGCCATT
>CAZFSW010000041.1:0-8441 GCA_964521655.1 uncultured Dorea sp. | reverse complement strand
GTGGAAGAGCAGGCGGCGCGGAAGAATCATAAGCTGGTGGTGAATAACCGGAAGACGAGCATGGTCACGGGGGTCGTGGATGTGCTTTCCTTTGACCTTAACGAGGTGCTTCTGGAGACAGAGCAGGGGATGATGATGGTAAAGGGTACGGATCTCCATGTGAACCGCTTAAGTCTGGAAAAGGGCGAGGTCGACCTGTCCGGCAATATTGACGGCATTTCCTATTCTGACGTCCACGCCGGAGGAAAGCAGGGGGAGAATCTTTTCTCCAAGCTGTTCCGGTAGTGGCGATGACGGGGATTGAAAAGGAGCTGCTCTCTTTTGCCGTGGCGGTGTTTTCGGGAGCCGCCGTCCGTCTTGCATACCGCTGCCTTAGTATTTTCCGGGAGCTTGTAAAGCACGGCCCCGCCCTTGTGGGGGCTGAGGATCTGGCGTTCTGGATTGGCGCCGGATTTTATCTCTTTATGCAAATTTACCAAACAAATGATGGTAGTATCAGGTGGCATTTCATACTTGGTGTTGTGTTTGGAGCGCTTTTGATGTCAGTTTTTGTAAAACAAGTGAGAAAATTTTCAGAGATTTTTTTGCAGAAAAGGTCTTGATTAAAAAAATCAAAATGGATAAGATAAGAACATCTTGGGGAGTATAAGACGTCGGTGTGGGAACCGGCGTAAGGGGAGACTGGACATGAAAAACGTTAGGAAAAAGCGGCGCAGGAGACGCCGCAGAAGTGCGCTTGGCCAGTACGGGCGCAGCATGTTTGCAGTGAGCATCGTGATCCTTCTGCTGGTCGCTGTGGTGACGGCAAGCGGGATGTCGCTTCGCGCGAAGGAGAAATCATACCAGGCGCAGGCGGCGGAGCTGAACGAGCAGATTGAGCAAGAAAAAGAGAGGGCTTCGCAGATTGACGAGCTGGCAGAGTATGTCGGCACGGACGAGTATGTGGAGGAGGTAGCGAAGGACAAGCTGGGGCTTGTCAATCCAAATGAGATTATATTTAAGGCAAAGTAAGGAGCTGTGGATCAATCATTTTTAATTTGCGCTTCCTTAGGAGACAAGATAGATAGAGAGCACGCAGGATAAAGCTTCGGGCGGGATGCCCGGAGCTTTCACTTTATAGAAAGGGGAGCGTTCTATATGGCGGAGGCAATAAGGGAGAAAGAGGTATTTCAGAACCCGTATGTGATACAGATGGACAAGCTCGCGGATTCTCTGGGGCATCTGTCCAGCACATTCTTAAAGCTTGCGGATTACCGGATGACCTTTACGAAAGAAGAAAATGAGGATATGTTCCGGCATATCACGGAAAAGGTGTGCGAAAGCTGTGAGAACAGGGAGGCATGCCTGGGGGAGAAGAAGCTTGCGACATATCAGATGATGTATGACATCCTGTGTACGGTGGAGGAGTTCGGGGCGGAAATCAACGTGGAGCTTAAGCGAAGGCTGCAGAGGCAGTGCATCATGGCGCCGAGGTTTCTGCGGGAGACGCTGGAGACCTTTGAGAACGCAAAAGAGAAGCTTCTGTGGAACAACAGGCTAATGCAAAACAGGGAAGGATATGCGAAACAGCTCGACGACTTTGCGAAGACGATTAAATACACGACGCGGGAGCTTGATGCGGGAATCTTTGAGGACGGGCATATGGAGAAGAAAATCCGCAGCTATCTGCGCAGATCGGGCGTCAAGATGTTGTCCTCGGTATTCTACATCACGCCGCAGGGGAAATACGAGCTCCACCTTACGATCAAGGCGGCAAAGGGACATGTGGTTGCGGTAAAGGAGCTGGCGGCGGAGGTGGGGAAGCTCGTGGGGCGCGTGATGACGCCCCAGCGCGGGGAGCGCCCCATTGTCGGGGACGAATACTGCACCGTTACCTGCGTGGAGGGGGCGAGATACCACACGCTGCAGGGTGTGGCGAAGATTGGGAAGGACTGCGATAAGATATCCGGCGACACATTTCTTCTGGCCGACCTGCCGGGCGGCAAGAAAGGGGTGGCGCTCTCTGACGGGATGGGTTCGGGTGAGGAGGCGTTTCGGGAAAGCACGATGGTGGTCGAGCTTCTGGAGGAGCTTCTGAACGCGGGCTTCCCGGTGAAGACGGCGGTGCAGCTTATGAACACCGCGCTGGTCATCGGGCGGGAGGATGTGCGATTTTCCACCATCGACGTAAGCCTCTTCGACCTGTATGACGGAAGCTGCGAGTTTGTCAAGGCGGGCGCGCCGACCACGTATATCAAAAGGGAAGGGGAGGTGGAGCAGATTCGTTCCGTGGCGCTCCCAATCGGGGTCATCCAGGACATCGAGATCGACACGACGACAAAGGAGCTCCAGTCGGGCGATTTCGTCGTCATGGTGACGGACGGGGTGACGGACGCGCTGGGCGCGGGCGAGCAGGACAGGCTGATGAGCGAGTTCATCTCCGGCGCGAATACGCAGAATCCGGGAGAGATGGCGCATGATATCTTAGGAAAGGTGCTGGAATATTCGGATGAGAAGCCGGCAGACGACATGACCGTGCTGGTGATCGGGATATGGAAGCTCTAAAGCTTGCTATTTACAGGTCGGGAATGGCAATGCTGGATGGACGCTAGCCCTTGCATTTCTGGAAAAAGCTTTTATAATAAATAGAGAAAATACTTTTGTCGGGGAATGCCAGAAAATGTATGAAAAAGTGAAAGCATATGTGCGGAAATATCATATGCTCACGGAACATGATAAGGTGATTGCGGGCGTATCGGGAGGCGCGGACTCCATATGCCTGCTTTTTGTGCTTCTTAAGCTTAAGGAGGAACTGGGCTTTACGCTTGGCGCGCTCCACGTCCACCACGGCATCCGCGGGGAGGGCGCAGACAGAGACGAGGAGTATGTGCGGAAGGTCTGCGCGAGGGAGCAGGTTCCGCTTCTTGTGAGGCGGCGGGACGTGCCAGCCTATGCGAGAGAGCATGGGCTTACAGAGGAAGAGGCCGGGCGCGAGGCAAGAAGAGAAGAGCTGATGGAGGCGCTTGAAAAGCAGGGGGCGACGAGGATCGCACTCGCCCACCACCAGGGCGACAACGCGGAGACCGTGCTCCATCATCTGTGCAGAGGGACAGATCTAAAGGGCCTTTGCGGCATCGCGCCTGTGTCGGGGGTGTGGATCCATCCCTTTCTGTGCGTGACGAGGGAAGAGATCGAAGAGTATCTCTGCGGGAGAGGCATCGCTTACTGCACGGACGAGACGAATTTTGAAAAGGATTATACGAGGAATAAGCTCCGCCATGAAGTCCTGCCCTATCTGGAGAAGAATATCAACGCCCGCGCCGCCCTCCATATCACGCAGACAGCAGAGCGGATGCGCTCGGTCGCCGGATATATCGGGGAGGAGGCCCTGCGCTGGAAGGAACGCTGTACTGTGCGCAGAAAGCGCGGCGGCCTGCTTCTGTTGGAAGAGGGCTACGCTCAGGCGCCGGATGCCCTAAAGCCGTATATATTATATGAAGTGATCTGCGAGGCGGCGGGGCATCGAAGGGACATCGGCGCTGTCCATGTACGGCTTGTGGGGGAGCTTCTCTTAAAGCAGACGGGGAGGAGGCTTGATCTGCCCTATGGGCTTGTGGCAGAGCGGTGTTATGAGGGGATTCGGCTTGTGAGACAGAATGCGCGTAAGCCGGAGGAGCCTGCGGGGAAGTTTTGCTTCCGGGTCATGGAAACAAACGTAAGTGCGGAAGTATTTCCGAAAAACCCCTACACGAAATGGTTCGATTATGATATAATACAAAATACTGTAAAAATGAGGCACAGGCAGCCCGGCGATTTTCTCGTGGTGAATAAGGATGGCGGCACAAAAAAGCTGAAGGAATATTTGATCAATGAAAAGATACCGCGCGAGGAACGGGACCGCTTGTGGCTTGCGGCAGACGGCCCGCAGATCATGTGGGTCGTGGGCTACAGGCAGAGCCAGAGATACCAGGTCACAGAGAAGACGAAGAGGATCCTGGAGATCACATATGACGGAGGAGAAGAGGATGCCAGAGACGGTAAAGGTGTTGATTGACGAGGAAAAGGTCGATAAGAGGATCAGGGAGATAGCGGGGCAGATCAGCAGGGATTATGCCGGGAAGAAGCTTCATCTGATCTGCGTGCTGAAGGGCGGGACGTTCTTTATGTGCGAGCTTGCGAAGCGGATCACGGTTCCGGTTTCTTTGGATTTTATGAGCGTGGCAAGCTACGGGGACGGGACTTCCTCCAGCGGGGTGGTGAGGATCGTGAAGGATCTGGATGAGCCGCTGGAAGGCAGGGACGTCATTGTGGTGGAGGACATCATTGATTCGGGACGGACGCTCTATTATCTGTTAGACATCCTTTCGAGGCGCAATCCGGCGAGCATGAGGCTCTGTACGCTCCTGGACAAGCCGGACCGCAGGGTGATGGATGTGAAGGTGGATTACACGGGTTTTGAGATCCCGGATAAATTCGTCGTGGGGTACGGGCTTGATTATGCGCAGAAGTACCGAAACCTGCCTTATATCGGAGTTGTGGAAGTGACGGAGCAGAAAGGGGCTTAAGCAGATTGAATACGAGAAGGAATACAGGGATCGGCAGTGGAGTGCTGCTGACATTTATCGTAATTTTATTCGCCGGGCTGTGGTTTACGAACCTGCTGGAGCAGCGGGAGGATGAGCTGACCTGGAAGGAATTCGAGAAAACGGTGGTAAGCGACGACGTAGTGGATATCACGGTCACGCAGAACCGCAACGTGCCTACGGGACGTGTGGAGCTCACGGTGTACGGGTCGGACGGCGAGAAGGTAGAGTATCTCTATGTGTCGGATGTAAATGAGATCCAGGATTACTTAAAGGGTAAGGGGCTGGAGTACCATATGTCGGATATCCAGCAGGAGAACTGGTTCGTGACTACGATACTCCCGGTGCTTCTGACCGTCGGGGCGGTCCTGCTTGTGTTCTATATGATGAACCGCCAGGGGGGAGCAAACGGCACGAGGGCGATGAGCTTCGGCAAGAGCCGCGCGCGCCTGAGCACGGAGAATGATAAGAAGATCACGTTCTCCCATGTCGCGGGGCTTAAGGAGGAGAAGGAGGAGTTAGAGGAGATTGTCGATTTTCTCAAGGCTCCGAAGAAATATATCCAGGTCGGCGCGAGGATCCCGAAGGGAGTGCTCCTTGTAGGCCCTCCGGGAACCGGGAAGACGCTTCTTGCGAAAGCGGTCGCGGGGGAGGCCGGAGTGCCGTTCTTCACCATCTCCGGCTCGGATTTTGTGGAGATGTTCGTCGGCGTGGGCGCGTCCCGCGTGCGTGATCTGTTCGAGGAGGCGAAGAAGAATGCTCCGTGCATTATCTTTATCGACGAAATCGACGCCGTGGCCAGAAGAAGAGGTACCGGCATGGGCGGCGGACACGACGAGAGAGAGCAGACGCTTAATCAGCTTCTTGTAGAGATGGACGGCTTCGGGGTGAATGAGGGGATCATCGTGATGGCGGCAACGAACCGCGTGGATATCCTGGACCCGGCTATCCTGCGCCCGGGGCGCTTTGACCGCAAGGTGATGGTGGGCAAGCCGGATGTGAAGGGCAGGGAAGAGATCTTAAGAGTCCATGCGGATGGGAAGCCCTTAAGCGAGGAGATCGACTTGCATCAGATCGCGCAGACGACTGCCGGATTTACCGGGGCGGATCTTGAAAACCTGCTCAATGAGGCGGCGATATTGGCGGCGAAGGACGACCGCGTATTTCTCATGCAGGACGATATTAAGAAAGCGTTTGTGAAGGTCGGCATCGGCGCGGAGAAGAAGAGCCGCGTGATCTCCGACAAGGAGAAGAAGATCACCGCATTCCACGAGGCGGGGCACGCGATCCTGTTCCATGTGCTCCCGGACGTGGGGCCGGTGTACAGCGTTTCGATCATCCCGACCGGAGGGGCGGGAGGCTATACGATGCCGCTCCCTGAGCGGGACGAGATGTTTGACACGAAGGGCAAGATGCTCCAGGATATCACGGTGGCGCTCGGCGGCCGCGTGGCGGAGGAGGAGGTGTTCGACGACATCACGACGGGCGCATCCCAGGATATCCGGCAGGCGACGGATCTCGCGAAGTCGATGGTCACGAAATTTGGCATGTCGGAGGAGGTCGGGCTTATCAATTACGACGACGACAGCGACGAGGTATTTATCGGAAGGGATCTCGCGCACACGCACAGGCGCTACGGCGAAGGCGTGGCGTCCGTGATCGACCGGGAGGTAAAGCGGATCATCGATGAGTGCTATGACAGGGCGAGGAGCATTATCCGGAAATATGACGACGTGCTCCACGCCTGCGCGGATCTCCTGCTGGAAAAGGAGAAAATCTCACGGGAGGAGTTTGAGGCGTTATTTTCCAAAAACGCTGTAGAAGCCTAGATTACTGAAAGGAACGCTGCAATGAAGGAACAGGCTTTATTTTGTGACGGAACGGCCGATTATGTGCTCCCGCCGGAGCCAAAACCATATGAGACGATCCGGCTCAGGTTTCGGACAGCGAAGGGAGACGCATCCCGCATCAGCCTGATCGTCTCGTCGTGCGCGTATGAGATGGAAAAGGAAGGAACGCGGGGAGAATTTGACTATTATGTCATCCGCTGGCGCCTCGGACAGGGGATCCTTCATTATAGCTTTGAGATCTGTGCGGACGGGGAAGTGTATTATTATAACCAGTGCGGGGTTTCAAGGGAGCCTGTAGAATACTATGATTTTGCGATCTGTCCCGGCTTTTCTGTGCCTGAATGGGCAAAGGGGGCGGTCATGTATCAGATCTACACAGACCGTTTCTATAACGGAGACCCTGCAAACGATGTGGAGACGGGGGAATATTATTATATCGGCGGCTACAGCGAGAGGGTGTCCGATTGGGACAAGTACCCTGCGGACATGGGAGTGCGCGAATTCTACGGCGGCGATCTGCAGGGCGTCATCGACAAGCTGGATTACCTGCAGGAGCTGGGAGTGGAGGTGCTATATTTCAACCCGCTGTTCGTGTCGCCGTCCAACCACAAGTATGACAGCCAGGACTATGACTATATTGACCCGCACTACGGCGTGATCGCAGAGGATGGCGGGGAGGTATTAAAGGACGGTGAATCAGAGAACAGCAGGGCGACGAAATATCAGAAAAGGACGGGGGATCTGCGGAACCTTGAAGCAAGCAACCGGCTTTTTATCAGGCTTGTCGAGGAGCTCCACGCGAGGGGCATGAGGATCATCATTGACGGGGTATTCAACCACTGCGGCTCTCTGAATAAGTGGATGGACCGGGAGCGCATCTATGAGAAGCAGGAGGGGTATGCGCCCGGCGCGTACATTTCAAAGGACAGCCCGTACCATGATTATTTTCATTTTTACGAGGACGCGCCGGAGAATTGGCCGTACAACCCGCATTATGAGGGCTGGTGGGGACATGATACCCTGCCGAAGTTAAATTACGAGGGTTCGCAGGAATTGGAGGACTATATCCTAAGCATCGGGCGCAAATGGGTGTCGCCCCCGTATAACGCGGACGGCTGGCGGCTGGACGTGGCGGCGGATCTCGGCGCAAGCAATGAATACAATCATTATTTCTGGAAACGCTTCCGTGAGGCGGTCAAGAGCGCGAATCCGGACGCTCTCATCCTCGCGGAACACTACGGCGACCCCGGCGAGTGGCTGCGCGGCGACGAGTGGGACACGGTTATGAATTACGATGCATTTATGGAGCCCGTCTCGTGGTTCCTCACCGGCATGGAGAAGCACAGCGACGAGAGCCGGGAGGAGCTTCGGGGGAATGCAGATCATTTTACGGATACGATTTTCCACCATATGTCCGATATGCTCACGCCGTCGCTTCTGACGGCGATGAATGAGCTGTCGAACCACGACCATTCCAGATTCCTCACCCGCACGAACCATATGGTGGGGAGGGCTGCCGTGCTTGGCCCCCGCGCGGCGGAGGAATATGTGAATGAGGCGGTGATGCGTGAGGCTGTAGTCATGCAGATGACGTGGCCGGGCGCGCCGACCATCTATTATGGGGATGAGGCGGGAGTATGCGGTTTCACGGACCCGGACAACCGCAGGACATATCCGTGGGGGCATGAGAACCGGGAGATGCTTGAGTTCCACAGGGAAATGATACGCATCCACAAGGCTTACGCCTGTATGCGCACCGGCTCGGTCAAGATGCTGGCGTGGCGGTATCATATCCTCGCTTATGCCAGATTCACGGAGGAGGAGCAGGTCATCGTGGTAATCAATAACAACAGCGAGACGGAGGCGGTCACGGTCCCGGTGTGGCTGGCGGGGACGCCGCTGGAATGCCGGATGGAGAGACGGATCTATTCCTGTCAGGACGGATATACGACGCAGAGCGGGGAGTATGCTGTGGAGAACGGGGAGCTGGCTGTAGAGCTGGGGGCATATTCGGCGCTGGTAGTGACTG
>CAZFSW010000040.1:5974-8473 GCA_964521655.1 uncultured Dorea sp. | reverse complement strand
GCAGCCCGTCGCCCACGCCCATTGCAGGTTGTAGCCGCCGCAGATCCCGTCCGCGTCGAGGAGCTCCCCGGCCAGGTAAAGCCCCGGCACAAGGCGGGATTCCATCGTCTCTGCGTCTATTTCCGTAAGCTTCACGCCGCCCGCGCACACCTGCGCGTTCTCGAATCCATTCGTGTCCGCGATCTCCATCCGGACATGCTTGCAGCCGTGCGCCAGACGGCAAAGCTCCTGCCCCGTCATGCCGCCTGTCCGCTTGTGTGCCTCGATCCCGGCGCACGCAAGGAGCCCCGGAATCAACTTGTCATGGAAGATTCCGGCAAGAAAACGCTCTGCCTCCATCTCTTCCCTGCCTTTTTTGCGCGCCGCAAAAAAACGGCAGAGCTCCACTTCTTCCATCTCCGGGATAAAATCTGCCTCCACATACGCCCGCTTCCCTTCTGATAGCGCCCTTGCAAGATAGCGGCTGATCTGGAACACCGGGATCCCTGAGATGCCGTATTCGGTCATCTGAAGCTCCCCTGTATCTTCTGCAAGCCGCGCCCCGTCCACGATAGCCGTGACCTTTGCCTCCGTCCGCACTCCCGCCGCGCCCGCGAAGCGACGACCCCGCACCTTGAGCTGCACAAGCGCCGGGACGACCGGGACAAGGGAGTGTCCCAGCCTCTCCACGATGGCATATCCGCTCCCGTCTGAGCCGAACTTTGCCGCCGCCCGTCCGCCCGTGGCAAGGATGACCCGCTCTGCCCAAAATTCCCGCCCGTCCGTGCGGATCCGAAAGCCCCCGCGCCCCGGAAGCACTTCCGAGATATGGACGTCTGTATGGATCTCGATCCCCAGCCGCCTCGCTTCCATGAGGAGAAGCCCCAGCACGGCTGACGCCTGAGCGCTTCTAGGATAAATGTACCCGTCCCGGGATTTTGTCACCAGCCCCAGCCCGCCGAAAAATTCCAGCGTCTCCGCGCAGCCGAACCGCGCGATGATCCTCCTCACCGTCTCCGGCGTCTCGCTTCGGAAACAGGAGATATCCATATATTCATTCGTGAGGTTGCAGCGTCCGTTCCCTGTCGCCAGGAGCTTTCGCCCTACTTTACTTTTATGCTCCAGCACAAGCACCCGCGCGTTTCCGGAACGCCCCGCTGCAATCGCGGCGGCAAGCCCCGAAGCGCCGCCGCCGATAACTGCAATCGTCTTCATAATCTTACCAGCCCGTCCCTTGCCATATATTCCAGCGACATCAGGATCCCAAGCTTCGCGTGCTGCCACGTAAGCCCGCCCTGGAAATAAACCGTGTAGGGCGGCTTCATCGGACCGTCCGCGCTCAGTTCGATGGAAGAACCCTGCACAAACGCGCCCGCCGCCATAATCACATCGCTGTCGTAGCCCGGCATCGCCCACGCTTCGGGGACGACATAGGAATCCACCGGCGCCGCCGCCTGGATGCCCCGGCAGAATGCACTCACACCCTCCGGCGAGCCAAGCTCCACCGCCTGGATAATGTCGTGCCGGCTCTCCCCTCCCCCCGGGACCGCCCGGAAGCCCAGCCGTTCATAGACATTTGCCGCGAAGACAGCGCCCTTTAACGCGCTGGCAGTCACGGAGGGCGCAAGGAAAAGCCCCTGATAAAAGGACTGCATCACTCCGAGCGACGCGCCCACCTCCCGCCCCAGTCCCGGCGAGGTCAGACGGTAGCCACAGCTCTCAGTCAGGTTGCGTCTCCCCGCGATATAGCCGCCGATCGGCGCAAGCCCGCCCCCCGGATTCTTAATCAGTGAGCCGACGGTCAGATCCGCCCCCACGTCGCTTGGTTCTGTAAGCTCCACAAATTCACCGTAGCAGTTATCAACCATGCAGATGACGTCCGGCTTCAATTTTTTTACAAAAGAAATCAGCTCCCCAATCTGCCTTACGGAGAAGGTCGGCCGCATGAGGTAGCCTTTGGAGCGCTGGATTGTGACAAGCTTTGTCCTGCCATTGATCGCTTTTTCTATATTTTCATAATCAAAGCCCCCGTCTGGAAGCAGTTCTACCTGTGCATAGGTCACGCCGTATTCCTTTAAAGAACCACTAGAAGGGCGGATGCCGATCACCTCTTCCAGCGTGTCGTAGGGCTTTCCCACCGGCGAGAGCAGCTCGTCCCCCGGGCGCAGGTTCGCGCCAAGCGCTAACGCAAGCGCATGGGTGCCGCACGTGATCTGCGGCCTCACAAGGGCGCTTTCCGTGTGGAATACCGAGGCGTAGACCTCCTCCAGCGTGTCCCTGCCCGGGTCATTATAGCCATACCCGCTGGCGTAATAGTGCAGGCAGTTCTCATTCACCCGGCACTTCTGCATCGCCTGAACTACCTTTAACTGGTTGTACTCCGAAACCGCGTCGATTTGCTCGAAGCGTTCTTTTAAGCCCGCCAGGACCTCTTCGCCGAATCGGTACACCTCCTTTCGGATCCCAAATTCCTTGTATCTGTCCGCAAGCCCCGCCGCCAATCTGCATCGCCTCCATCAT
>CAZFSW010000040.1:0-5874 GCA_964521655.1 uncultured Dorea sp. | reverse complement strand
GCGCATTTCGCGTCAAATTCCGGATTAAAGGGCGGGATCTCCAGCATAATGTCCGCCGCCTCCCGGTACTTTTTCATGTCATACAAAAGCGCCGCCCTGTTCAGCTCATAAAAATACCGCTCGCCCTCCCTCGTGATCAAGGGTTCAAGCTTCAAAAGCTCCCGGTAGGTCGCCTCCGCATTATGGCTGCAGGAATAGATCTTCATGAGCGTGTTCATCTTTTTCAGAAACCTTGAGCCTCCAAATACTCTTTGTAACAGCATAATACTCCCTCCAAATACCCCAACATTGTGTCTAATATTTTTTTGTCGTCATAGTTACATTCCCTTTTGTCAATCCAGATTACGTCCTTCTCCCTCTTGAACCATGTAATCTGTCTCTTGGCAAAATGTCTTGTGTCCCGCTTGATCCGGCAGACGGCCTCCTCAAGCGTACATCTGCCGTCCAGATAGGCGAGGATCTCCTTGTAGCCAAGTCCCTGCATGGAAACGCAGGCGTCTGTATACCCCTTATCCTTAAGCTTTCGCACCTCGTCTGTCAGGCCTTCTTCTAACATGGCGTCCACACGCCTGTTGATTCTATCATACAGGTGTTTTCGCTCATCCGTCAATACAAAATAGACAAATTGATACGGCGACTCCTTCTTTCGCTCCCGCTCGTTGTGGCGGGATATTTTTTCACCGGTATGCTGGTAGTATTCCAGCGCCCGGATGACCCTCTTCACATTATTCGCATGGATGGCCTTTGCCGATTCCGGGTCTACATCGCGAAGCCTGTTGTGAAGCGCCTGCGCGCCGTGTTCTCCCGCATAGGCGGCAAGCTCCTCCCGCGTGGCTGCGTCCCCCGCCTCCGAAGCGAAATCCGTGTCGTACAGAAGCGCCCGGATATAGAATCCCGTCCCTCCCACAAGGATGGGGATATGCCCGTTGGCGCAGATCTTCTCCATCGCCGCTTTCGCCATCTGCTGGAAACGTGCGACGTGAAACTCCTCCCACGGCTCCAGCACGTCTATGAGGTGATGAGGGACCCCCTCCATCTCCTCCGGCCGGATTTTTGCGGAGCCGATATCCATACCCTTGTAAACCTGCATGGAGTCTGCGGATATGATCTCGCCGCCGATGGCCTTCGCAAGGCTTACGGAGATTTTTGTCTTTCCCACAGCAGTAGGCCCGGATAGGACTACTAATGGTTTTTTCATATTTTCTAAACAATCCTTTTGAATTTCTTTTCCAGTTCCCGCTTCGACATAGCGATGATGGTCGGCCTGCCGTGAGGACAGTGGTACGGGTTCTCAAGTGTCAGAAGCTCCCCGATCAGGGCGTCCGCCTCCGCTGCCGTAAGCTTCATATTTCCCTTCACCGCCGCCTTGCAGGACATGGAGGCCACCTTCTCGTCGATAAGTTCCACCGGGGCGCTGCGGCTGATCTCATCGGATAAGCTGTCGAGCATCTCGATCAGCAGGTCTTTTTTCGCGATGCTAAACAGGTTATCCGGCACGGCGCGGACTGCATAGGAGCCCTGCCCAAATTCCTCGAACTCAAACCCGATCCGCCGGAACTGATCCATACACGTCCGCAGAAGTTCTTCCTCCTGCATCGTGAGGTTCAGGATGATCGGAGGGCTTAAAAGCTGCGATGTAAATTCCCGCGTCCTCATCCCCCGCAGCGTCTTCTCGTAGAGCACGCGCTCATGCGCGGCGTGCTGATCGATAATGTACAGGTTGTCCCGGTATTCCACAAGCCAGTAGGTGTCAAATACCTGCCCGACGATCTTGTGCTCTGCCCGCGCCTCCGGCTTTAAGAGCCCTTCCCCGAACATCGTAAGCTGTCCGTCCGCTTTTCCTGTGGGCGCGTCAGACGGCTCCTGCCTGGTTTTCGCGTAAGCGGCGGTTTCCCGGATGAGATCTGCCTGTTTCTTCCCTAATAGCTCCGATTTGCCCTTTATCTCTGCGGAAGCATTCTGCTCATGGTAGGAATAGACCCGCTTTTTCATCTCCTCCATGAAGTAATCCAGATCCCGCTCCTTTGAGGGATCTGTCCCCGTTTTTCCAGGTGCGCCTGTCCCGGGCGCTCCATCTGTCCCCGTTTTCACGGATGCTTTCGTCCCGGACGTCCCTCTTCTTTCGGATGCTGCCTCCGATGCTTTGCCCGCCTCTGCCTGCGGCACATCAGAAAGCGTCACCTGCGGGATCAGTTCCTCGGCGTGAAGCCCTGTGCTCACCGCCTCATATACCGCGTTGTACACCTCCTGCTGGTTATCGAAGCGCACCTCCATCTTCGCGGGGTGGACGTTCACATCAACATGTCCCCCGTCAAACTCAATATGGAGCGCCACAAACGGATATTTGTGCTGCATGGTGAAATCCTTATAAGCGTCCTCGATCGCCTTTGACAGGATGTTGCTTTTAATATATCTCCCATCCACAAAGTAATTCTCAAAATTTCGGTTTCCCCTGGAGATCAGCGGTTTCCCCAGGAATCCGTTGATCCGGATTCCATTTCTCTCATAATCCGCTCCTAACAGGTTCGCCGCAACCTCGCGCCCGTACACATGGTAGACGACATCCCTTAAGTTCCCGTTTCCTGCGGTGTGCAGCCGCACCTGCCCGTTATTGATGAAGCGGAAGGATATCTCCGGATGGGACAGTGAAAGCCGGATCAGCAGCTCCCCCACATGGCTTGCCTCGGTCATGGCGGTTTTTAAGAATTTCCTCCTCGCCGGAGTGTTATAAAAAAGCTGCCTCACCAGAAATGTCGTGCCCTCCGGCGCGCCCGCCTCCTCCAGCCCTTCTTCTTTCCCGCCCGCGATCCGGTATCTCGTGCCGAAGGTATCTTCCCTCGTCTTTGTCACAAGCTCCACCTGTGAGACGGCGGCAATACTGGAAAGCGCCTCGCCCCTGAAGCCCAGGGACCGGATCTTCGGCAGGTCGTCCGCAGAGTGGATCTTACTCGTAGAGTGGCGCAGAAATGCCGGGCGCACATCCTCCCTTGCGATACCGCAGCCGTTGTCGGCAACCCGCATAAAGGAAATGCCGCCGTCCTTGATCTCGACGGTTATGGATGTCGCCCCGGCGTCGATGGCGTTCTCCGTCAGTTCCTTGATGACGGAAGCCGGGCGCTCGATCACCTCGCCTGCGGCGATCTTATCTATGGTTACGGAATCCAGCACCTGTATTTTTCTCATAACTGCCACCTGTTTTTCAGCTTATTCTGCAGCCGGTACAGCGTATTCAGCGCGTCGATCGGCGTGAGGTTGCTGATGTCCAGCTCCTTTAGCTCCTTCAGGACATCATCATCGCTTACCGTGTCAAAGAGCGAAAGCTGCGCCATGTCTACCTCGTCATATTTCTTTGTGCGGATTTTGGGCGCCTGCCCCTGCGCGGCAATATCCTTGATCCTGCCCGTGATATCGGTCTGGATCAGCTCCTCCACGATCTCCTTTGCCCGATTTGTCACGGACTCCGGAATGCCGGCCAGCTTTGCCACCTGGATGCCATAGCTTCTGTCCGCGCCGCCTTTTACGATCTTGCGCAGGAAAATGATATCGTCGCCCTGCTCCTTTACCGCGATGCAGTAGTTATTTACATTGTCAATCTTTCCCTCTAATTCCGTCAGCTCGTGGTAGTGCGTGGCGAATAAGGTCTTCGCCCCCAGAAGCCGGTTGCTGATATACTCGATCACCGCCCACGCGATGCTCAACCCGTCAAAGGTACTCGTCCCACGCCCGATCTCATCAAGGATCAGCAGGCTTTTATCCGTGGCGTTGCGCAGGATATTGGCGACCTCCGTCATCTCCACCATAAAGGTGCTCTGTCCACTCGCCAGGTCGTCGGACGCCCCGACCCTCGTAAAGATGCGGTCCACCAGCCCGATATCCGCGCTCTTTGCCGGGACGAAAGAGCCAATCTGCGCCATCAGCACAATCAGCGCTGTCTGCCGCATATAGGTAGATTTTCCCGCCATATTCGGGCCCGTGATAATAGAGATCCGGTTCTTTTTGTCATTTAAGTAAGTGTCGTTGGCAATAAACATCTCGTTCGGGATCATCTTCTCCACCACCGGATGGCGGCCGCCTTTAATGTCAATGATTCCCTTTTCGTTGATCTTCGGGCGCACATAATTGCCCCGCTCCGCCGCCAGCGCAAGAGAGGCGAGGACGTCCAGCCGCGCGATGGCCCTTGCCGACTGCTGGATTCGCAGCACCTCCTGCGCGATCTTTGCGCGCACCTCGCAGTACAACTCATATTCCAGTGCGCAGAGGCGGTCCTCCGCGCCGAGGATGGTATCCTCCAATTCCTTAAGCTCCGGGATAATATAACGCTCCGCATTCGCGAGCGTCTGCTTTCGCACATAATAATCCGGCACCATTTTTTTGAAGGAATTCGTCACTTCAAGGTAATAGCCGAACACCTTGTTAAACCTGATACGAAGAGTCTTGATCCCGGTTTTCTCGCGCTCCTGCGCCTCCAGCTTCGCGATCCATTCCTTCCCGTTGTCCTTCGCCATCCGAAGCCTGTCCACTTCCTCATGATAGCCCTCGCGGATAATCCCGCCCTCGCGCATGGCAATCGGCGGATCCTCCCGGATGGCGGACTGAACAAGCGCACACAGATCCTCCAGCGTGTCGAGCTCCCCGCAAAGCTCACGCAACAGCGGGCTCCTCATGTCGCTTAATATGCATTTCACAGGCGGAAGCATCGCAAGGGAGGCCTGAAACGCCGTCAGATCCCTTGGATTCGCGCTCTGATAAGTGATTTTGCTGACCAGCCGCTCCAGGTCGTAGACCGGAGCCAGGTATTCCCGGATCTCCTCTCTGGAAATCGCGTTCTGCAATAGCTCTTCAACCGCGTCAAGGCGCTTCTCAATCTCTTTCTTCTCTATCAGCGGCTGTTCGATCCATTTCCTGAGCGTCCGCGCGCCCATCGCCGTCTTCGTCCTATCCAGCACCCAGAAAAGAGAGCCTCTCTTCTGCTTTTCCCGCAGGGTCTCGCAAAGCTCAAGATTCCTTCTCGCAGAGCTGTCAAGAAACATATATTTCCCCGTCGTGTACGGCGTAAGCCGCGACATATGGGCAAGCGAAGTCTTCTGCGTTTCCTTCAGGTAAATGAGGAGCGCGCCCGACGCGGTCACGCCGCATTCATAATCGGAAATGCCAAGTCCCTCCAGGCTTGCCACTTTAAAATGCTCCTTTAGCGCCTCCGCGCAGCCTGCATCGTCAAAATAACAGGGATCCAGAGAATAAACCGTGATCCCCAGCCGCTCCCTCATATCGTCCAGATCCACGCCGCTCATAAAAAAAGCTTCGTTGCAGACGAGCTCCGACGGCATGAATTTATAAATCTCATCAAAGAGCTTTCCCTTGTCCGCGATCTCCGTCACAAAATAATCTCCTGTCGTGACGTCCGCCGCAGAGACGCCGAAGCGGTTCGCGCTGTACACCACGCACATGATGTAATTATTCTTCGTCTCGTCCAAAGCCTGCATATCAAGGTTCGTGCCGGGCGTGACGACCCGCACGACCTCCCGCTTTACGATCCCCTTCGCAAGCGCCGGATCCTCCATCTGCTCACAGATAGCGACCTTGTAGCCTTTGGAGACAAGCCGGTTCAGATAACCGTCCACAGAATGAAAAGGCACGCCGCACATGGGCGCCCGCTCCTCTAATCCACAGCTCTTCCCGGTCAGGGTGAGCTCCAGCTCCCTTGACACGGTAAGCGCATCGTCAAAAAACATTTCGTAAAAATCTCCCAACCGATAGAACAGGATGCAGTCCTTGTATTCTTCCTTCGTCTTCATGTACTGCTGCATCATCGGTGTCAGTTCCGCCACGTCTCTTCTCCTCTTCTGCAAAATCGCAAAAATATTATAACATTCT
>CAZFSW010000039.1:0-8489 GCA_964521655.1 uncultured Dorea sp. | reverse complement strand
TTGTACCCTCTTTTTCTTCTCCGCGCTGGATGGAGAGGGATGGGAACTAAGGCCTCCGGCGCCCATCTCCCAAGCAGCGTCGCGTACCCCGCGGCTTCCTTTGCATAGTATCCGGCATAAAAGCGCTGGTTATGGTACTTGAACTGGTAGATGGACGTGCTGACAGGAGGCTTGTGAAGCCAAAGGGAGACTCCCCTGTCATAGGCATGGCGCGTGTGCTGGCAGTCATAGCAGTATTCCTGCTCCTCATAGCGGACGGGCTTGCCGCATTTCATGCACCTCGGCTCCCGCACGGCCAACGCATCCGCCTTTTTCCTGCATTCCTGGCAGACGCCTCCCCTGTCCGCTTTCCCGCAGAAAGGGCAGACGTCCGGCCAAAACAAGGCTTTGATATCTAGGTTTGTGAAAATTTTCATGCAAATTCACGGATTCGCTCTGCCAGGCTCGTATTGCGGTCCTGCCCGTGATGGTTGCGGACCATCTCCCGGAATACCTCCTCGCTCCCCACGATCGTCACGCATCTCTTTGCGCGCGTCACCGCCGTATAGAGGAGATTGCGGTAATAGAGCTGCTTAGGGCCCTGCAAAAGCGGGAGCACCACCGCCGGGTACTCGCTTCCCTGCGCCTTATGTACTGTGATGGCGTAGGCGAGCTCCAGCTCTTCCAAAAGCGGATACGGGTACGTCACCAGCCTGTGCTCGTCGTACTCCACGGTCATCGTCTCCTCATAGGAGCTGATGGACCTGACAATGCCCATATCCCCGTTAAATACGCCGAGCCCCCGATCGATCGTCATGCCATATTTTGTCTTAATCTCCCATTCAAGCTGGTAATTATTCTTCACTTGCATGACCTTGTCCCCCTCGCGGAAGAGGCGGTCCCCGTATGTCCGCTCATTCTTTCCCTTATCCGGCGGGTTCAGGTATTCTTGCAGGATTTTATTCAGGCGCTCCACGCCGAGGAGCCCTTTTCGCATCGGCGTCAGCACCTGGATGTCAAAAATACCGGCGTCCACGTATTTCGGCAGCTTTTTCTGGATCAAGGTGAGCATGACGCTGATGATCACATTGGCGTCCTGCCGTTTCAAAAAGAAAAAGTCCCTGCTCTTATTGTCTAAGATGATCTCCTCGCCCCGGTTGATCTTGTGGGCGTTAACCACGATGTCGCTCTCCCCCGCCTGCCGGAAGATCCTTGTCAGCTCCACGACCGGGAAACAGTGGGAGGCGATGATATCCGCCAGCACGCTTCCCGGCCCCACGCTTGGAAGCTGGTTGCTGTCGCCCACCAGGATCAGCCTCGTACCTGGGATCACCGCGTCAAGGAGCGCGTGCATCAGCGGAAGGTCCACCATAGACATCTCGTCAATGATAATCGCGTCCGCCTCCAGCGGGTTCTCCGCATTCTTCCCAAACCCGGAGCGCGTCTCCTCCTCCGGGTTCCCGTTCACCTCCAGCAGGCGGTGGATGGTCTGCGCCTCATACCCTGTCGCCTCCGTCATCCGCTTCGCGGCCCGCCCGGTCGGGGCGGCAAGAAAGATATCCATCCCCTCGCCCTCGAAGAATCGGATCATCGCGTTGATCGCCGTCGTCTTCCCCGTGCCGGGGCCTCCTGTCAGGACAAGGACGCCGTGGCGCGCCGCTTCCATCACAGCCGTCCGCTGCATCCCGTCAAGGACGAGCCCCGTGGCTTCTTCGATGTCGCGAAGCCTCCCCGCCAGCGCCTCTTCAGATACGTCAAAGCGCAGGTTCAGGTCGTGCAGCATCCTCGCCGTGTTCAGCTCCTGATAATAATAGCGGGAGGCGTAGACGCGCGTCTCCTCCGCATTTTCCTTCAGCACGACCCGTTTCTCCATCGCAAGGTCCATAAGGTATGTGTCACCCTGACCCACTTCTACCCTCAGAAGATTCCCCGCGCGGAAAAGAAGCGTCTCCTTCGGCAGATAGATATGGCCCTCCCCCACCGCCTGCAGCAGGGTATACAAAATGCCGCTGCGGATGCGGAAGTCCGAATCCGCGCGGATTCCGGCCTTTGCCGCAAGCTCGTCAGCGGTCTTAAACCCCACTCCCGGCACTTCATCCGCCATCTGATAGGGATTCTCCTCAATCACACGGTAGAGATCCTGGCCGTAATGTTCATATATTTTCGCAGCGAGGGCTGTCGATATCCCGTATCTCTGCAAGTATATCATAGCCTCCCGCATCTCTCTCTTTGCTTCCACCTGGGCGGCGATCTCCCTCGCCCCCCGCTCGCTTATGCCCTTGACCTCGGCAAGCCTCTCCGGCTCTTCCTCGATAATGCGAAACGTATCCTCCTTGAATTTCCTGACGATCCTTCCCGCCAGCGCCGCGCCCAGCCCCCGTATCCCCCCGGAGCCGAGATAACGCTCGATCGAGACAAGATCCTCCGCCGGGCATACTCTGGAAGCCTCCGCCTGGAACTGGGAGCCGTACAGCCTGTGGACCGTATACTCCCCTTCCAGCTCCAGAAGCGCGCCCTCCTCGATATAGTGAAAATTCCCGACGCAGGTAACATCCCCCTTGTCATTATTCAGATTAAATACTGTATAGCCGTTCTGCTCGTTCCGGTATACAATGTGCTCTACATATCCTTTTATCTGTTCCATGTCCCGTATCAGTGTTAGATGTCTTTTCTGCCGCTCATCAGCTCCACAAATTTTCCCGTGCCGATGGCTACGACCTGCATCGGCTCCTCCGCCGTGATCGTATTGATACCCGTGCGCTCCTCAATCATTTCCTCCAAGCCCCGCAGCATCGAGCCGCCTCCGGTCAGCACGATCCCGCGGTCCAGAATATCCGCGGACAGCTCCGGCGGCGTGCGCTCCAGCACGCCGATGACTGCCTCCACGATCTGCCCCGTCGTCTCCTTTAACGCTTCCTCCGTCTCCGACGAGGTGACCGTCACAGTCTTGGGAAGCCCGGTCACGAGATTGCGTCCCCGCACCTCCATCACTTCATTTTCCATCAGCGGATAGGTCGTCCCGATCCGTATCTTGATATCCTCCGCCGTGCGCTCCCCGATCAGGAGATTATGCTTTTTCCGCATATAGCGGACGATCGCCTCGTCAAAATCATCCCCTGCCAGCTTAATGGAGGTGTTCACGACCGTCCCGCCCAGCGAGATCACAGCAATATCCGACGTGCCGCCGCCGATATCCACAATCATATTGCCACACGGCCTGGAGATATCGATCCCCGCCCCGATTGCCGCCGCCACAGGCTCCTCAATCAGCTTGACCTCCCTTGCGCCCGCCGCGTAGGTCGCCTCCTCCACGGCCTTGCGCTCCACCTCCGTCACACCGCTGGGAACGCAGATGCTGATGCGCGGCTTCTTGAACGTCCTTCTGCCTAACGCTTTCTGCACAAAATATTTGATCATCTTCTCTGTCACGGTATAATCGGAGATGACTCCCTGCCTTAAGGGCCGGATCGCCACGATATTGCCCGGAGTCCGCCCGAGCATCAGGCGCGCCTCCTCCCCGATTGCCTTGACCTCGCTTGTGTCCCTGTCAAACGCGACCACAGAAGGCTCTTTTAATATCACGCCCTTCCCCTTCACATAGACAAGGATGCTGGCGGTCCCCAGGTCGATGCCGATATCTACTGCCATTTATGAAACTCCTCCATACTATCGTCCATATCGTCCTCATTGGTCTTCTCTTGGTTCATCCTGACGTGGAACGGTGGAATGTAACTGTATTGTGCCTTTTGACACTGTACTCCCATTATAATCAAATCGGAGGCGCTTGGAAAGCCCTTTTTCCTTAATTCTTTGTGAAGAGATATGCATTTTTGCCGAAAAAAGCCGTTATCTGTCGAGCATGGCGCGGATGTACCGGCCCGTGTAGGACGCCGGGTTTTCTGCCACCTCCTCCGGCGTTCCCTGCGCGATGACAGTCCCGCCCCTGTCGCCGCCCTCCGGCCCCATGTCTATGATATAATCCGCCGTCTTGATCACGTCCAGGTTATGCTCGATCACGACCACCGTATTCCCGTCCGCCGCCAGGCGATGCAAGATTTCCGTCAGTTTTTGTACATCCGCGAAATGCAGCCCTGTCGTGGGCTCGTCCAGGATGTAAATGGTCTTTCCCGTGCTGCGGCGGCTCAGTTCCGTGGCGAGCTTGATGCGCTGCGCCTCCCCGCCGGAGAGCTGGGTGGAGGGCTGCCCCAGCCGGATATAGGAGAGCCCAACGTCATACAATGTCTCCATCTTCCTGCGGATGCTGGGAATATTTTCAAAGAAATGCAGCGCCTCCTCCACCGTCATATTCAGGACGTCGTAGATATTCTTCCCCTTATATCTGACCTCCAGCGTCTCCCGGTTGTACCGTTTCCCGTGGCACACCTCGCAGGGAACGTAGACGTCGGGGAGGAAATGCATCTCAATCTTCAGGATGCCGTCGCCCGCGCACGCCTCGCAGCGCCCGCCCTTCACATTGAAGCTGAACCTTCCTTTATTATAGCCCTTCGCTTTCGCGTCTGCCGTGGAGGCAAACAGGCTGCGGATCAGGTCGAATACCCCCGTATAAGTGGCGGGGTTGGAGCGGGGCGTGCGTCCGATCGGCGACTGGTCGATAGCAATCACCTTATCAAGCTTCTTCATCCCCCGTATATCCTTATGCTTTCCCGGAATCGTCCTCGCATGGTTCAGCTCCCGCGCCAGCCGCTTATAGAGGATCTCGTTGATCAGGGAGCTCTTCCCCGAGCCGGAGACTCCGGTAACGCAGGTCATCACTCCGAGCGGGAGCTTCACGTCGATATTTTTCAGATTGTTCTGCCTCGCCCCCACGATCCCAAGCCACCCGGAGGGCTGGGAGCGTTTCGCCGGAATGGGGATCCGCAGGCTTCCATTTAAGTATGCGCCGGTAAGGGAAGCTTTATTCTTCATGATCTCCTCTGCCGTGCCCTCCGCGACGACCTCGCCGCCGTGCTCTCCCGCGCCCGGCCCGATATCCACAATATGATCTGCTTCCCGCATCGTCTCCTCGTCATGCTCTACGACAATGACGGAATTGCCCAGGTCACGCAGATGCTTTAAGGTATTCAGCAGCTTGCCATTATCCCGCTGGTGCAGGCCGATGCTCGGCTCGTCCAGAATATACGCCACCCCGACAAGACCCGATCCGATCTGGGTCGCCAGGCGGATACGCTGCGCTTCCCCGCCGGAGAGCGAGGCCGTGGCGCGCGCAAGCGTCAGGTAATCCAGCCCCACGTCAATTAAGAACTGGAGCCTTGACCGGATTTCTTTCAAAATCTGCCCGCCGATCATCATCTGATGCTGATTCAGCTTCAGCTTTTGCATAAATCTCTGCAAACGCTCAATGGAAAGAGCCGTGACCCCGGCAATATTCTTCCCGCCCACTGTTACGGCGAGCGCCTCCGGCTTCAGCCTCTGCCCCCTGCATTTGCTGCACGGGGTGATCCTCATAAACTCCTCGTACTCTGCCTTCACCACCTCCGAGGAGGTCTCCCGGTAACGGCGCTCCACATTTTTAATCAGCCCTTCAAACGCGACGTCATAGACGCCCACCCCCCGCTGCCCGCGGTAGTGGACCTTGACCTCGTGCCCGCCCGTCCCGTAAATCAGCACGTCATGCACCTTCTTCGGATATTTCTTAAAAGGCGTGTCCAGCGAGAAACCATATTCCTTGCTGAGCGCGTCCAGGATCGCATAGGTGAAGCTCTTCTTATCCGTACAGGACTGCCAGCCCATCACCGTGATCGCTCCTTCCCCGATGCTCAGGCTCTTATCCGGTATCATCAGATCCTCGTCAAACTCCATCTTATAACCGAGCCCAACGCACTCCGGGCACGCGCCGAAGGGATTGTTGAAGGAGAAGCTCCTCGGCTCGATCTCGTCAATGCTGATGCCACAGTCCGGGCAGGAAAAGCTCTGGCTAAAATTAACCGGCTCCCCGCCGATGACGTCCACAATCAGCAGCCCGTCCGCCAGATGCAGCACATTTTCAATGGAATCCGCAAGCCTCTTTTCGATCCCTTCCCGCACCACCAGACGGTCCACGATAATCTCGATATTATGCTTGATATTCTTGTCAAGCGTAATTTCTTCCGACAGCTCGTACAGGTTTCCGTCCACGCGCACGCGCACATAGCCGCTCTTCTTCGCGCGGTCCAGCACCTTCTCGTGCCTCCCCTTCTTTCCGCGCACGACAGGGGCGAGAAGCTGGATCCTCGTCTTTTCCGGAAGTTCCATGATCTGATCCACCATCTGGTCTACGGTCTGCTTTTTAATCTCCTTGCCGCAGACCGGGCAGTGCGGGATCCCGATCCGAGCGTAGAGCAGCCGGAAATAATCATAGATCTCCGTCACCGTCCCCACAGTCGAGCGGGGATTGCGGTTGGTCGATTTCTGGTCGATGGAGATCGCCGGGGGCAGCCCCTCGATGCTCTCCACATCTGGCTTCTCCATCTGCCCCAGGAACTGTCTGGCGTAAGAGGAAAGCGACTCCATATACCGCCTCTGCCCCTCCGCGTAAATGGTGTCGAACGCAAGCGAGGACTTGCCGGAGCCGCTTAGCCCGGTCAGCACCACCAGCTCATTTCTCGGGATGTCCAGATCTATATTTTTCAGGTTATGCACGTTCGCCCCACGGATCCTAATATATTGCTTGCTATCTTTTTTTTCTGGCATTGCATAGTCCCTTCCTGATTTTGTATTTTGTCCTCCCTATAAGCAAACAATCAACCTTCATCCTGCAATACTTTCTTGAGGGTAATCAGCTTATCCCGCAATTCTGCCGCTGCCTCGAAGTTCAGCTCCGCCGCTGCCTTCTTCATCTGCTTTGTAATATCCTTGATCAGCTTTTCCAGCTCTTCCCTGCTCATAGACTCCGGGTCTTTTTCCATCCGAAGTTCTTCTGCCGCCACCTTCTTAGAAATGGCGATCAGATCCCGCACCCCTTTTTGAATGGTTGTAGGCGTGATGCCGTGCTCCTCATTATAGCGCATCTGCATCTCGCGGCGCCTCTTTGTCTCCGTGAGCGCGAGCTGCATGGAATCGGTAACGGTGTCTGCGTACATGATCACATGCCCCTCCGAGTTGCGCGCCGCCCGCCCGATGGTCTGGATCAGCGATGTAGACGAGCGCAGGAATCCCTCCTTATCTGCATCGAGAATCGCCACCAGCGTGATCTCCGGGATATCCAGGCCCTCTCTTAGAAGATTGATCCCCACCAGCACGTCAAAGACGTCCAGCCGCATATCCCGGACGATCTCCGTGCGCTCCAGCGTATCGATATCCGAGTGCAGATACCGCACCCGGATCCCGAGCTCCCGCATATAATCCGTTAAATCCTCCGCCATCCGCTTTGTGAGCGTCGTGATCAGGACCTTGTTCTTCTTCGCCGCCTCTTTCTTCACCTCGCTCACCAGATCATCGATCTGCCCCTCCACCGGCCTTACGTCCACCTGCGGATCCAAAAGCCCCGTCGGGCGGATGACCTGCTCCGCCCTCAGAAGCTCATGGCGCTCCTCATATTCCCCCGGCGTCGCGGAGACAAAAAGCACCTGGTCGAGCTTTCCTTCAAATTCATCAAAGCTTAGGGGGCGGTTATCCAGCGCCGACGGAAGACGGAAGCCATACTCCACCAGCGTCCGCTTCCTGGACTGGTCGCCGTGGTACATGCCCCCCACCTGCGGCACGGTCTTGTGGGACTCGTCTATCATCATGATAAAATCATCCGGGAAATAGTCAATCAGCGTATGCGGCGGCTGACCCGGCGCAAGCCCGGTCAGATGCCTGGAATAATTCTCAATCCCGGAGCAAAAGCCCGTCTCCCTCATCATCTCAATATCAAAATTCGTGCGCTCTGAGATCCTCTGCGCTTCCAGAAGCTTCCCCTCGCCCCTGAAAAACTGGATCTGCTGCGCAAGCTCCTCCTCAATGTCCCGGATCGCCCTCTCCATGCTTTCCTTTGACACAACATAGTGGGACGCCGGGAAGATGGCGATATGGTTCAGCTCATTCTTCACTTCCCCGGTCAGGACGTCCACCTCCGTGATCCTGTCCACCTCATCACCAAAAAACTCCACCCGCACCGCATATTCCTCCGAACCCGCCGGAAATATCTCCAGCACGTCTCCATGCACCCGGAACGTACCCCGCTTAAAATCCATCTCATTTCTGTCATACTGGATATCAATCAGCCTGCGGATCACCTCATCCCGGTCCCGTTCCATGCCGGGGCGCAGGGAAATCACCATGTTCTGATAGTCGATGGGCGAACCCAGGCCGTAGATACAGGATACGCTGGCGACGATAATCACATCCCGCCGCTCCGAGAGCGCCGCCGTCGCCGAATGGCGGAGCTTGTCGATCTCATCGTTGATGGAAGAGTCTTTGGCAATATAGGTGTCCGAGGACGGAACGTAAGCCTCCGGCTGGTAATAATCGTAGTAGGACACAAAGTATTCCACCGCATTCTCCGGGAAAAACTCCTTGAACTCGCCGTA
>CAZFSW010000038.1:4767-8498 GCA_964521655.1 uncultured Dorea sp. | reverse complement strand
CAATCTATATCAAAACAGCATTGTTTCAAATCTCAAAATGAGGTATACTAAGATATATTCCCAGATGTTTACAATATATAAATCAAAGAATCAGGAGGAAGGTACTATGTTGAGAATTGGTTTATTAACCAGCGGCGGCGACTGCCAGGCGCTAAACGCCGCGATGCGCGGGGTGGTAAAGGGGATTTATTCCAAGTGCAGCGACAAGGACGTGGAAATATACGGCTTCCAGGAGGGATACAAGGGGCTTATCTATTCCAATTTTAAAATGCTGACGTCCAGGGACTTCTCCGGCATCCTGACGCTGGGCGGCACGATCCTCGGCACGTCAAGGCAGCCGTTCAAGCTGATGCGCGTGCCGGATGAGAATGGGCTTGACAAGGTTGAGGCGATGAAGCACACCTACCACAAGCTGAACATGGACTGCCTCGTGGTCTTAGGCGGCAATGGGACGCACAAGACAGCGAATATGCTCCGGGAGGAGGGGCTGCACGTCATCACGCTCCCGAAGACGATCGACAATGACCTCTGGGGTACGGATATGACGTTCGGCTTTCAGAGCGCGGTTGACATCGCCACAGATACGATTGATAAGATACACACGACGGCAACCTCGCACAACCGGGTGTTTATCATCGAGATCATGGGCCACCGGGTAGGCTGGGTCGCGCTCCACTCGGCAATCGCGGGCGGCGCGGACATCGTGCTCCTGCCGGAGATCCCGTATGATATCGACGTGGTTGTTGAAGCGATCAACAAGCGGAAAGAGGCGGGCAAGAGATTTACCATCATCGCGGCTGCGGAGGGCGCGATTTCCAAAAAGGACGCGAAGCTTTCCAAGAAAGAATTGAAGGAGAAGCAGGAGAAGAAAAAATATGTGTCCGTAGCCTATGACCTGGCGGAGAAGGTGCAGAAGAGGACGGACCAGGAGGTCCGGGTCACGATTCCGGGGCATATGCAAAGAGGCGGTTCCCCATGCCCGTATGACCGGGTGCTTTCCACAAGGTTCGGCGCGGCAGCCGCGGAGGCGATCCTCGACGGAGATTTTGGAAATATGGTGGGCATACGCAATGACAAGATCGTGCGCGTCCCGCTGGCAGAAGTAGCGGGCAAGCTGAAATACGTGGACCCGAAGTCTGATATCATCAGGGAAGCGAGGCTTACAGGGATCAGCTTTGGCGATAAATAAGGGGAAACAGGAGGTGCGCCAATGTCTTACATGGCGTTGTACCGGAAATTCCGGCCGGACACATTTGAAGAGGTAAAAGGGCAGGACGCGATCGTGGCGACGCTTAAGAACCAGATAAAGGCCGGGCGTATCGGACACGCGTATCTGTTCTGCGGAACGCGCGGGACGGGGAAGACGACCGTGGCGAAAATATTTGCCAGGGCGGTAAACTGCGAGCATCCCGCAGACGGAAGCCCCTGCGGGGAATGCCCGATGTGCCGCTCGATCGCGGCGGGGACATCTATGAACGTGATCGAGATTGACGCGGCGTCCAACAACGGCGTGGACAATATCCGCGAGATCCGGGAGGAAGTCTCATACCGACCGACGGAGGGCAGATACAAGGTCTATATCATAGATGAAGCGCATATGCTCTCCATCGGCGCGTTTAACGCGCTCCTTAAGACGCTGGAGGAGCCGCCGGAGTATGTGATCTTTATTCTGGCGACGACCGAGGCGCACAAGATTCCGGTCACCATCCTGAGCCGCTGCCAGCGGTATGATTTTAAGCGCATTTCTATAGAAACGATCGCCGCGAGGCTGAACGACCTGATCGGGAGGGAACACTGGGAGGCGGAGGAGAAAGCAGTCCGCTATCTTGCACGGGCGGCGGACGGCTCTATGCGCGACGCGCTAAGCCTCCTTGACCAATGCTCCGCCTTTTACATGGGACAGAGGCTGACCTATGATAAGGTTCTTGAGGTGCTGGGCGCGGTGGATACGGAGGTGTTCGGAAAGCTTCTGCGGGAGGTGCTTGCCTCGGACGTCCCGGCGGTGATCGCGACAGTGGATGAGCTTGTGATGCAGGGGAGGGAGCTTGCCCAGCTTGCCTCGGATTTCACATGGTATCTGAGGAACCTGCTTCTTGCAAAATGCTCGGCGGGCATGGAGGACGTGCTTGATGTGTCCACAGAGAACCTGGCGAGGCTTCGGGAAGAGGCGCAGATGGTGGAAAATGACGCGCTGATGCGCTACATCCGCATTTTTTCCGAGCTTACGAACCAATTGAAATATGCCGCGCAGAAGAGGGTGCTCCTTGAAATTACCCTGATCAAGCTGTGTATGCCGCAGATGGAGACGGGGGAGGACGCGCTGCTTGGGCGCATCCGGGCGCTGGAGAAGCGCATGGAGGAAGGGACCCTCGCCGCGCCGGTGCAGGAAAGATCTGTACATGAGGACAGACAGGCGCGGGAGGATGAGAAGCCAAAGCCAGAGCTCCCACAGGCATTGAATGAGGATATACAGGCGGTCGTCAGGGATTTCCGCAAGCTTGCGAACGGACTGCCGCAGCCGCTTTCGACATCTTTAAAAAAGGCGAGGCTGAGCGCGGGAGAAGGCAACCGCCTCATGATCGTCATGCCGGATGGAGTGAGCGCGGGATTTGTGGGAAGCGATGAGCACAGGCGGCAGATTGAAGAGCTGATCGAGAAGAAGATCGGGAAAAAGATTGAGGTTGAAGTCCGCCAGTTAGAGGAAGGACGGGATTTTGAAGACAGCTTTGTGGATATAGAGAAGCTTATCCATATGGAGATCACGGTAGAAGATTAAGTTCAGGCAGAAAGGAGAAATGTATGGCAAAGAGAGGCGGATTTCCGGGCGGAGGGATGCCGGGGAATATGGCAAATCTGATGAAGCAGGCACAGAAGATGCAGCGCCAGATGGAGGAGCAGGCGAAGGAACTGGAGACGAAGGAATTTAGCGCGACAGCAGGCGGAGGAGCAGTAGAGGTCACAGTTTCCGGCGCAAAGAAGCTGTTGTCTCTGAAGCTTCAGGAGGAGATCGTAGATCCGGAGGACATTGAGATGCTGGAGGATCTGATCGTGGCGGCGGTCAACGAGGCGCTCGAGAAGGTGGAGGCGGAGTCGGCTTCTTCTATGTCCAAACTCACAGGCGGCATGGGCGGCGGGATGCCCGGCATGCGTTAACAGAGGGGCGGACACATGGATTACTACAGTAACCAGATCCGCAAGCTGATAGAGGAACTGTCCCGGCTTCCGGGGATCGGGCCAAAGTCGGCCACGAGGCTGGCCTTCCATCTGATACACCTGCCCGAGGAGGAAGTGAAAAGGCTTGCGGATACGATGGTTGAGGCGAGAGAAAATGTAAAATACTGCAGGGAATGCTGCACACTCACCGACCAGGAGTTGTGCCCGATCTGCCGGGATGAAAGCCGGGATCACCGGACGATCATGGTCGTGGAGAATACGGGCGACCTTGCCGCATATGAGAAGACCGGGAAATACGGCGGCGTCTACCATGTGCTGCACGGGGCGATTTCCCCGATGCTGGGGATCGGGCCGGGAGATATCCGGCTGAAGGAATTGATCGCGCGGCTGGAAGGAGATGTGGACGAGGTGATCATCGCCACCAATTCCAGTCTGGAGGGCGAGACTACGGCAATGTATATCAGCAAGCTCATCAAGCCAACGGGGATCAAAGTGACCCGGATCGCCAGCGGCGTGCCGGTGGGAGGGGATCTGGAAAATATTGATGAGGTGACCCT
>CAZFSW010000038.1:0-4667 GCA_964521655.1 uncultured Dorea sp. | reverse complement strand
ACACGACATGAAATTCTTTATTGACACAGCCAAAGTAGAGGATATCAGGAAAGCGAACGACATGGGAGTCATCTGCGGGGTGACGACGAATCCTTCCCTGATTGCCAAAGAGGGGCGGGTTTTTGAGGAAGTGATCGCGGAGATCGCGTCCATCGTGGACGGGCCGATCAGCGGAGAAGTGAAAGCGACGACCACGGACGCGGAGGGCATGATCGCGGAGGGCAGGGAGATTGCCAAGATCCATAAGAATATGGTGGTGAAGATCCCCATGACGGGGGAGGGCTTAAAGGCGTGCAGGCAGCTTACCTCCGAGGGGATCAAGACAAATGTTACCCTCGTCTTTACATCCAACCAGGCGCTGCTTGCGGCCCGCGCGGGAGCGACGTATGTATCCCCGTTTTTGGGGCGGCTGGACGACATTTCCGTAAGGGGCGTGGACCTGATCGCGGAAATCGCTGAGATATTCCGCGTGGCGGGGGATATTGACACGAAGATCATTGCCGCGAGCATAAGAAATACCATGCATGTGACGGACTGTGCGCTGGCTGGCGCGGATATCGCGACCGTGCCATACAAGGTGATCGAGCAGATGCTCCACCATCCGCTCACCGATGCGGGCATCGCGAAATTCCAGGCAGATTATAAAGCAGTTTTTGGAGAATAGGAGGAAAGCCGCATGAACAAATTGGAGTTAATGAAGACTGCGAACGAAGTCCGCAAGGGCATCGTCACGGCTGTCCACAGCGCGAAGAGCGGCCACCCAGGCGGCTCTCTGTCTGCGGCGGATATCTACACGTATCTGTTTTTTGAGGAGATGAATATTGACCCGGAGGATCCGAAGAAGCCGGACCGCGACCGCTTCGTGCTGTCGAAGGGGCATACCGCGCCGGGCTATTATTCTGTCCTTGCGAATAGGGGCTTTTTCCCGACGGAGGATCTGACGACGCTTCGCAAGACGGGCTCCTATCTTCAGGGGCATCCCGATATGAAGCATATACCGGGAGTTGATATGTCGAGCGGCTCTCTGGGGCAGGGCATCTCTGCGGCGGTGGGGATGGCGATCTCCGCGAAGCTTTCCGGGGATTCCTACCGGGTGTACACGCTGCTTGGCGACGGGGAGCTGCAGGAGGGACAGGTGTGGGAGGCGTCTATGCTTGCGGCGCACAGGAAGCTCGACAACCTGGTTGTGATCGTGGATAATAACAATCTCCAGATTGACGGGGCGATCACTGACGTCAATTCCCCGTATCCGATCGATAAGAAATTCGAGGCGTTTAATTTCCATGTCATCAATATTGACGGACATGATTTTGACGCGATCGCGGCAGCATTCAAAGAGGCGAGAGAGACGAAAGGAAAGCCTACGGCAATCATTGCCAAGACGACAAAGGGCAAGGGAGTTTCCTTTATGGAGAACCAGGCGGCATGGCACGGCGTAGCTCCGAATGATGAGCAGTACGCGGTGGCGATGGCAGATTTAGAGAAAGCAGGTGAAGCATTATGCCAGAAGTAAAGAAGATTGCGACAAGGGAGAGTTATGGTAATGCTTTGGCCGAGCTGGGAAGGGAGCATGAGGACGTCGTTGTGCTGGACGCGGATCTCGCGGGGGCGACGAAGACCGGCGTATTCAAGAAAGCATTCCCAGAGCGGCATATTGACTGTGGGATCGCGGAGTGCAATATGATGAGTGTCGCGGCTGGCCTGGCGGCGACGGGAAAAGTCCCGTTCGCGAGCTCTTTCGCGATGTTCGCGGCGGGGCGCGCTTACGAGCAGGTGCGCAATTCCATTGGCTATCCGCATCTGAATGTGAAGATTGGCGCGACGCACGCCGGGATCTCCGTGGGTGAGGACGGCGCGACGCACCAGTGCAATGAGGACATTGCCCTGATGAGGACGATTCCGGGCATGGTTGTGGTCTGCCCTTCCGACGACGTGGAGGCGAAGGCAGCGGTGCGGGCGGCATACGAGCATACGGGCCCGGTATATCTGCGCTTCGGCAGGCTGGCAGTGCCGGTCATCAATGAAAATGCGGATTATAAGTTTGAGCTGGGGAAAGCGGTCACGCTGCGCGAGGGCAAAGATGTGGCGATTATCGCCGCGGGGCTTACGGTGGCGGAAGCGCTTGACGCGGCAGAGAAGCTCGCTACAGATGGAATCAGCGCAAAGGTCATTAATATGCACACCATCAAGCCGCTGGACGAGGAGGCGGTCATCGCGGCGGCAAAGACCGGGAAAATCGTGACGGTCGAGGAACATTCCATCATCGGCGGGCTTGGAAGCGCGGTATGCGACGTAGTGGCGCAGAAGGCTCCAGCGAAGGTGCTGAAAATCGGACTCAACGACGTATATGGGGAATCCGGGCCGGCGAAGGAGTTGATTCAGAAATACGGGCTTGACGCTCAGAGCATATATGAGAAGGTGAAAGCTTTTATATAAGGCAGAAGAAAGGAAGGACATACCATTGGGAAAGGGAAAGTATTATATTACCACAGCAATCGCTTATACGTCTGGAAAGCCGCACATCGGGAATACCTATGAGATCATCCTTGCGGACGCGATCGCCAGGTATAAGAGAAGCCAGGGGTACGAGGTATATTTTCAGACCGGGACGGACGAGCACGGGCAGAAGATCGAGCTGAAAGCGCAGGAGGCGGGAGTTACGCCGCAGGAGTTTGTGGATGGCGTGGCAGGTGAGATCCGGCGTATTTGGGATCTTATGAACACCTCCTATGATAAATTTATCCGCACCACAGATAAGGATCATGAAAAACAGGTGCAGAAAATATTCAGGAAATTATATGAGCAGGGGGATATCTACAAGGGTTCCTACGAGGGGCTTTACTGTACGCCGTGCGAATCGTTCTGGACGGAGTCGCAGCTTGTGGACGGCAAATGCCCGGACTGCGGACGCGAGGTAAAACCGGCGAAGGAGGAAGCGTATTTCTTCAAAATGAGCAAATATGCGGACAGGCTGATCGAGCACATCAACACGCATCCCGAGTTTATCCAGCCGGTATCCCGCAAAAATGAGATGATGAATAATTTTCTTCTCCCGGGGCTTCAGGATCTGTGCGTGTCCAGGACCACGTTTGAGTGGGGGATCCCGGTCGATTTTGACCCGAAGCATGTCGTCTATGTGTGGCTGGATGCGCTGACCAACTACATTACAGGAATCGGCTATGACTGCGAGGGGGAGAGCACAGAGCTGTTTAAAAAGAACTGGCCGGCAGACCTCCACCTGATCGGCAAGGACATCATCCGTTTCCATACGATTTACTGGCCCATCTTCCTGATGGCGCTGGACCTTCCGCTCCCGAAGCAGGTGTTCGGGCATCCGTGGCTTCTCCAGGGCGAAGGGAAGATGAGCAAGTCCAAGGGGAATGTGCTATATGCGGACGAGCTGGTGGACTTCTTTGGAGTGGACACAGTGCGCTACTTTGTCCTTCACGAAATGCCGTTTGACAATGACGGCTCTATCACATGGGAACTGATGGTCGAGCGCATGAATGCCGACCTTGCCAATACGCTGGGCAATCTGGTGAACCGCACGCTTACCATGATAAACAAATATTTCGGCGGGACGGTGACGGACAGAGGCGTAAGCGAGGAAACAGACGCGGATCTTAAGGCGGTGGCGGAGCATACCCTGAGGGAGTCCGCAGAGAAGATGGATGAGCTGCGCGTGGCGGATGCGATAACAGAAATCTTTAACCTATTTAAGCGCTGCAACAAATATATTGATGAGACAATGCCGTGGGCGCTGGCAAAAGACGCGGCGAAGAAAGACCGCCTGGAGACGGTGCTTTACAATTTGCAGGAGAGCATTAAGACGGGGGCAGGGCTTTTGGGGCCGTTCATGCCGGAGACGTCGGAGAAGATACTGGCGCAGTTCGGGGACGGGAAAGTGACGGAGAAGCCGGAAATCCTGTTCCAGAGGCTGGATATCGAAGAGGTCATGAAGAAAGTAGAGGCGCTGCATCCGGCGGATGGCTCTGCCGCTGCGGGAGTATAGGAATCATGATATTTGACACACATGCACATTATGACGATGAACAATTTGATGCAGACCGGGATGCGCTGCTTCGCTCCATGCCGGAAAACGGCGTGGGGGCGATCGTGAACGTCGGCGCGTCCCTGGATGGCTGCAGGCGGGCGATAGAGCTTGCAAAGACTTACCCCTTCGTCTATGCTGCAGTGGGGGTACATCCGGACGAGACAGGGTCGCTGAACGAAGAGACCTTCGCCATGCTGTGCGAGTGGTGCCGGACAGGCCAGGCAGTAGCTGTCGGGGAGATCGGGCTTGATTATTATTGGGATAAGGAAGCCCGTGACTTACAAAAGTACTGGTTCATCCGCCAGCTTGAGATGGCGCGTAAGTTCCATCTCCCGGTCAATATCCACAGCCGGGAGGCGTCGGAGGATACCTTTCAGATCATGAAGGAACATGGGGAAGGGCTGAAGGGGATCATCCACTGCTTCTCCGGCTCAAAAGAGATGGCTTTAGAATACGTCAAGCTTGGCTTTGCCATCGGAATCGGCGGGGTCGTGACATTTAAGAATGCGAAGAAATTAAAACAGGTGACCGAAGCCGTCCCTTTGTCCTCCATCGTGCTGGAGACGGACTGCCCGTACCTCGCGCCGGAGCCGCACCGGGGGCAGCGCAATCA
>CAZFSW010000037.1:0-8654 GCA_964521655.1 uncultured Dorea sp. | reverse complement strand
TTTCATTCCATGATAAAGTTAAGGAAATGACATGCAGGGGGAATGAGACTGATGAAAAAGGGTAATCCGATCGCACTTCTGCCGATCGGAGTTTTTCTTGTATTTTACCTGGGGCTTGGGATTCTGTTTGAGTACATATTAGAGATCCCGATGGGCTTTTACAATATTCCGATTGTCGTGGCGTTTCTTGTGGCAATCTTTGTTGCCTGCTTACAGAACCAGGCGGTGCGCTTTGACGACAAGCTGGAGCTGATGGCGCAGGGGCTTGCAGATAAGAATATCATTACGATGCTTCTCATCTTCTTAACGGCGGGCGCTTTTGTCGGGGTGGTGGGCAGAAGCAGCGCAGAGAGCGTCGCCTATTTCATGCTTTCTCTGATTCCGCCGCGCTTCGCGGTCGCGGTGCTGTTCGTAGTGTCGTGTTTTGTCTCCACGGCGATGGGAACTTCGGTGGGGACGATCACGCTGATCACGCCGATCGCCATCGCCGTTGCGGAGGCTTCCGGCTTCGATATGCCGCTCTGTATCGCGTCTGTCATGGGCGGGGCGATGTTCGGAGATAACCTGTCCTTTATCTCCGACACGACGATTGCGGCATGCAACGGGCAAGGCTGCGCTATGAAGGACAAGTTCCGGGAGAATTTTCACATCGCGTTTCCTGCCGCGCTTGTCACGCTGGTCCTGATTCTCTTTATGTCGTTCCGGTCGGATTTGCGGGGAGGGGTCTCTTCGGAATATCATCTGCAGCAGATCATCCCCTACATCTTTGTGCTGGTGGGAGGGATTATCGGCATCAACGTGTTTGTAGTGCTTCTGGTCGGTATCGGCTCCGGCGCGTTTATCATGTTTGTGACCGGGCAGACTGCGGCGACGGATCTGCTTGCCAATATGGGCGACGGCGTGTCCGGGATGTTTGAGACCTGCATGGTCGCGGTGCTGGTCGCGGCGATGTGCGCCCTGATCCGGGAGTACGGGGGCTTCGAGGCGCTTCTTTTTGCTATTCGCCGCATTTTCAAAGGGACGAAGGGAGGACAGCTCGGGATGGGGCTATTGGTCGGCATGATGGATATCGCTACGGCGAATAACACGGTTGCGATTGTCATGGCGAACCCGATCGCAAAGGAGATGGCGGTGGAATATGGAGTTTCTCCCCGCAAGGCGGCTTCGCTCCTTGACACGTTTTCCTGTATCTTTCAGGGGGTGCTTCCCTACGGCGCGCAGATGCTCGTGGCGATATCGGCGGCGCATGAGCTGGGATTTACCGTGTCGGCGTTTGATATTATCCCCAATCTGTTTTATCCGGCGCTTTTGCTGGCCAGCTCGCTGGTGTTCATCTTCGTAATCCCACAGAAGAGCCGCCCGCATTATAAGAGGAGGAAGGGGGCGCAGGAGAAATGAAGAAAAACCAGGCGGCGTTCGGGGCGTTCTGCGGCCTTATGACCGGAATCTGCTGGGGTGTGTCGGGCGTGTTCGGGCAATTTATTTTTGAGACGAGAGGAGTGCAGACCTCGTGGCTTGTACCCATCCGCCTGACATCTTCGGGAGTCCTGATGATTATTTACCTGTTCCTTACCAGGCGGGAGGAGATGCTTTCGCTGTGTAAAAATAAGCGTGACTTTATCCAGACGATCCTTGCGGGTATTTGCGGGACGATGATGTTCCAGCTTACGTTCTTCGGCACAGTGCAGCGTTCCAATGCGGGAACCGCCACGGTGCTGCAGTACCTTGCGCCAGTCTTTATCATGGTCTATGTGTGCGCCCGCAAAAGGAGGGCGCCGAAGGGCCTGGAAATCCTCTCTATCGCGCTTGCGGTGGGCGGTATCTTCCTCATTTCCACCCACGGGAACATACATACGCTGGTGATGACGCCGGAGGCCCTTTTCTGGGGGATTGGATGCGCCTTTTTCATGTTCCTGAACACGGTCATACCGGAATCCCTGTACGAGGGCTATTCTTCTACCGTCATCGTAGGCTGGGCGCTGCTGTTTGGCGGCGTCGTGCTTTCCTGTATCTTTAAGCCGTGGAAGTATACGGTGCATTTTGACCTTGCCGTGGTGGTTTCTTTATTTTTCATCATCATCGGCGGATCGGTGGCGGCGTATCTTTTTTACGCCAATGCAATCAAGCGCATTGGCCCTGCAAAGGCAAGCCTTTTCTCCTGTATCGAGCCGGTGACTGCGACTGCGCTGGCAGCAGCATGGCTTAAGACTGATTTCATGATGATTGATCTGGTGGGATTTGCGCTTATCCTGTCCACCATATTTATATTAAGTAAAACTGGAAATAAATAAAAAGGAGGAAATTTAGAAAATGAGAAAAATCACATTAGGCAAAACGGGCATCACCGTCAATAAGAATGGATTCGGCGCGCTGCCGATCCAGCGTATTTCCAGGGAAGACGCGGTGCGTCTGCTTCGCAGGGCATATGAGCACGGAGTGGATTTCTATGATACCGCAAGATTCTATACGGACAGCGAGGAGAAGCTCGGCGAGGCATTTGAGGGGATGAGGGATAAAATCTTCCTGGCGTCGAAGACCGGGGCGCAGAAGACGGAGGATTTCTGGAAAGACCTTAAGACGACGCTTACCAACTTAAAGACGGATCATCTGGACATTTACCAGTTCCACAATATTCCGTTCTGCCCGAAGCCGGGAGATGGGACGGGGCTTTACGAAGCGATGCTTGAGGCGAAAGCGCAGGGGAAGATCCGGCACATCGGGATCACGAACCACAGGCTTTCCGTTGCCCATGAAGCGATTGACAGCGGGCTTTATGAGACGCTTCAGTTTCCGTTCAGCTACCTGTCTTCAAAGCGCGAGCTGGAGCTGGTGGAAAAATGCGAAAAAGCCGGGATGGGTTTCATCGCCATGAAAGCGCTCGCGGGCGGACTGATCACAGACTCTGCGGCGGCGTATGCGTATATGCTCCAATTTGACAATGTGCTGCCCATCTGGGGCGTGCAGCGCGAGCGTGAACTGGATGAGTTTTTGTCCTATCAGGAGAAGGAGCCGGAGCTTGCGGGCGAGGTGAAAGCAACGATCGAGCGTGACTTAAGCGAGCTTCAGGGAGAGTTCTGCCGCGGCTGCGGGTACTGTATGCCGTGCCCGGCGGGCATTGAGATCAATACCTGCGCGAGGATGTCGCTTTTGATCCGGCGTGCGCCGTCCGACGCGCAGCTCACGGAGGAGATGCAGGCGAAGATGAAGAAGACCGAGGACTGCCTGCACTGTGGAAAATGTAAGGAGAAATGTCCCTACGGCCTCGACACGCCGACACTCCTGGAAAAGAACTATCAGGATTATAAGGAGATCCTCGCAGGAAAATCCTGCAATTAAAAACACAGGGTAAAAACGCCGCGCGTCACACCTTTCATAATATGTTGAAATATGATATACTATGAATACTTGGCGAGGTTTTTACGAGCCTGGTGAGAATGCATGCCGAAACACTTAGCGAGGTTATCCACGAGCTTAGTGAAATGTATACCGAAACAAAGGAGCTTGCGATATGGATTTGGTGAATATCAGGGATTTGTACAGGCACAGGGAGGATTATCTTGATCAGGAGATTACGGTCGGCGGCTGGGTGAGGAGCATCCGGGACTCGAAAGCGTTCGGGTTCATCGTGGTAAGCGACGGCACCTTTTTTGAGCCGCTTCAGATTGTCTACCATGACACGATGGATAATTTTGAAGAAATATCACGGCTCAACGTGGGGGCGGCGATCGTCGTGACCGGGACTCTGGTTGCGACGCCGCAGGCGAAGCAGCCCTTTGAGATCCAGGCGGCGGAAGTGACGGTGGAGGGGGCGTCCGCGCCGGACTACCCGCTTCAGAAGAAGCGCCACGGGTTTGAATATCTGCGGACGATCTCGCACCTGCGCCCGCGGACGAACACATTTCAGGCGGTATTCCGCGTGCGCTCGCTCACAGCATACGCGCTCCATAAGTTCTTCCAGGAGAGGGGCTTTGTCTATGTGAATACGCCGCTTATCACGGGAAGCGACTGCGAGGGCGCGGGAGAGATGTTTCGTGTCACGACGCTGGATCTGGCGGACGTCCCGCGTGCGCGCGACGGGAGCGTGGATTATTCCAGAGATTTTTTTGGAAAAGAGACAAGCCTTACCGTAAGCGGACAGCTAGACGCGGAGGCATACGCGCAGGCGTTCCGGAATGTCTATACGTTCGGGCCGACGTTTCGCGCGGAAAATTCCAACACGGCGAGACACGCGGCGGAATTTTGGATGGTGGAGCCGGAGATCGCATTTGCGGACAATGAAGATAACATGGATCTGGCGGAGGCGATGCTTAAATATGTGATCCGCTATGTGCTGGAGGAGGCGCCGGAGGAGATGAATTTCTTCAACTCCTTTGTGGACAAGGGGCTTCTTGACCGCCTCCACAACGTAGCGTCGTCTGATTTCGCGAGGATCACCTACACGGAGGCAGTAGGGATGCTGGAAAAGCATAATGGCAAATTTGAATACCCCGTGTCGTGGGGCGTGGACCTGCAGACGGAGCATGAGCGCTACCTGACGGAGCAGGTGTTTAAGCGCCCGGTGTTCGTGACCGACTACCCGAAGGACATCAAGGCATTTTATATGAAGCAGAATGACGACGGGAGGACGGTCGCCGCGATGGACTGCCTTGTGCCGGGCATCGGGGAGATCATCGGGGGCAGCCAGAGGGAGGACGACTTTGGGAAGCTGGAGGCGAGGATGAAGGAGCTCCGGATGAAGGAGGCGGATTACGGGTTCTACATGGATCTGCGCAGATACGGCTCTACGAGACATTCAGGATTTGGGCTTGGCTTTGAGCGGTGCATCATGTATCTGACGGGGATGAGTAATATCCGCGACGTCATTCCGTTTCCGAGGACGGCAGGAAACTGCGAGCTGTAAAAGGAGAAGAGTATGAACATTCTGGTTGTGGACGATGAGAAGGAGATTGCGGACGTCATCGAGCTGTACCTTCAGAACGACCAATATCATGTGCTGAAATTTTATACAGGCGAGGAAGCGCTTCAGTGCATTCGGAATACGCGCATCGACCTCGCTATCCTCGACATCATGCTGCCGGATGTGGACGGGTTTCAGATATTGAAGCAGATTCGGGAGAAATATACATTTCCGGTCATCATGCTTACGGCGAAGGCGGAATATATTGACAAGATCACGGGGCTTACGCTGGGGGCGGACGACTATATCCCGAAGCCGTTCAACCCGTTGGAGCTCGTGGCGCGGGTGAAGGCGCAGATCCGACGCTCCACGCAGTATAATGACAACACGCATGAAAAGGAAGATATCATTGATTTCGGAGGGCTGTTCCTTGACCGCAGCTCCCACGAATGTGTTTACAATGAAGTCCCGCTCACGCTCACGCCGATAGAGTTCGAGATATTATGGCTCCTGTGCGAGAACCGGGGCAGGGTGATAAGCTCTGAAGAACTGTTTGAGAAGGTGTGGAACGAGAAATATTACAAGAACAGCAACAACACGGTCATGGTGCATATCCGCCATCTGCGGGAGAAGATGAGCGGGCCTACAGGACGCTCTGACTTCATCAAGACGGTGTGGGGAGTAGGGTATAAGGTTGAAGAATAGCTATCGCAAACTGAAATTCAGTATTCTGCTGCAGACGGTGCTGGTCACGGCGCTGACGGTATTTGTCGGCGGTTTTCTGCTGAATTATGTGATCGACGGGGTCTATAATGACAGCTTCGCCACGGCATTTGTGGATATTCTTACATCCCTGCATGTCGAAGAGGCGACGGCGATTGACTTATATTGGAAGGTGCTTGGCAATAATAAGAGGTTTTTTATGATTGTCGGCTTCCTTCTTTTATTTGCGCTGTTTTTCTATGTTTCGCTCTCAAAAATGGTGAAATATCTTAATCAGGTGGAGGATGGGATTGAGAATATCATCTCGGATTCGACAGAGCCCATCCATCTGATTACGGAGCTTAAGCCCATCGAAATCCGCCTGAATGAGATCAAGGCGACGCTAAAGAGGCAGGAGCTGGAATCTGAGGAAAGCGAAAAGAAGAAAAACGACCTCGTCATTTTCCTCGCCCATGACCTCAAGACTCCGCTCACCTCCGTCGTGGCGTACTTAAGCATACTGGACAGGCACACGGATATGACAGAGGAGGAGAGGGAGAAGTACACGCACATCGCGCTGGAAAAATCCATGCGCCTGGGGGAGCTGATCAATGAATTTTTCGACATTACCAGATATAACCTGCAGAATATCGAGCTGGAGCCGGTAGAAGTCAACCTTTCGATGATGCTGGAGCAGATCGCGGATGAGCTATACGGAGTACTCCAGGGGAAGCATCTGTCCTGCGAGGTGGAGGTAGAGGAGAATCTCATGGTATATGGCGACCCGGACAAGCTCGCGCGGGTATTTGACAATATCCTGCGCAACGCCATCGCCTATTGCTATGACGGGACGAAGATCACCATTCATGCCGGGAGGAAGAAGGGCGACGTGGAGATTATCTTCACGAATCAGGGGGATAAGATCCCCGGCGATATGCTGCAGATGATCTTTGAGAAATTCTACCGCGTGGACAACTCGCGCTCGAGCGGGACCGGCGGGGCGGGCCTGGGACTTGCCATCGCCAAAGAGATCGTGGAGATGCACGGCGGGCTGATCCGAGCTAAGAGCGACGATAACCGGACGCAGTTCATCGTGACGCTGCCGTCGGGGAAGAAAGAAGAGGAAGCAGAAAATGCGGCTCCCGCGCGGCGCAAGCGCATCTTTGTGGGCAAGCCTGGACATCGGAAGCGCGCGCCGGAGAAAACGGAGAAGAAAGAAAAGAAAAATAAAAAAGAGAGCTCCTAGCTCTCCTTTTTATATTCCTCCACAAGATTGCGGATCCGCTCATTCGGGCTTAGGATGCCGCTGATCGATCCGTCGTGGTTGAGCGTGTCGATCATGAGAGCGACATATTTACTCATGCCGCAGTTGATATAGTAAGGACGCGCTAACAGCTCCGGCGTCTGGTAGATCAAGTCCGTGGTTAAGATCGCGTCGAATACGCCCTCCTCATACGCCTGGTCGAACTTGTCAAGCCCGTTGGTAAAGAGCCCGAAAGTCGCGGCTGCAAAGATGCGCCTTGCATTCCGCTGCTTTAGCTGCCTTGCCACGTCGAGGATGCTGTCTCCAGAGGAAATCATATCGTCTAAGATAATGACGTCCTTCCCCTCCACGGAGGAGCCGAGAAATTCATGGGCGATGATTGGGTTGCGCCCGTTTACGAGTCTTGTATAGTCGCGCCGCTTGTAGAACATCCCCATGTCAAGGTTCAGCACGTTTGCCAGATAGACGGCGCGCTCCGTCGCGCCCTCATCCGGGCTTATCGCCATCATATGCGCACTGTCGATCTGCAGGTCTTTGTAGTGCTCTAAAAGCCCTTTCACAATCTGATAGGTCGGCTTCACCGTCTCAAAGCCGCTTAGGGGAATCGCGTTCTGCACGCGCGGGTCGTGGGCGTCGAAAGTGATGATATTGTCTACGCCCATCCTCACAAGCTCCTGAAGCGCAATGGCGCAGTCGAGAGATTCCCTTGCGTTTCTCCTGTGCTGGCGGCTCTCGTAGAGGAAAGGCATGATCACATTGAGGCGGCGGGCTTTTCCGCCGATGGCTGCAATGATCCTTTTCAAATTCTGATAATGGTCGTCCGGCGACATATGGTTGATATGCCCGCTCATGGAATAGGTGAGGCTGTAGTTGCATACGTCTACCATCAGATATAAATCCATGCCCCGCACGGATTTCCCGATGATTCCCTTCGCTTCGCCGGAGCCGAAGCGGGGGACGTGCGCGTCGATCAGATAGGTGTCCCGCTCATACCCGCTGAATACAACATCGTCCTTGTAAATATGCCCGCTTTCCCTGCGCCACCTGACGAGAAAATCGTCAACCTGCCTTCCCATTTCCTGACAGCCATCAAGGGCAATGATTCCCAGCGCGCCGATGGGAATATTGTCAAGCACACGTTCATTACGGCGTACCATTGTCCGTACCTCCCGGATTTAGTATTTTTTTTTGGATCCTGATATCGTCGCCGGTCATCCGCAGTAACGTGTAGCTGCTGCTGAGACGGGAGAAGATGCGTTCGGAATAGATCGCTTTTATATTTTCCAATGTGAGGTTTGTCGATATCACGGTAGGCTTTCTGCCAAGAATACGCTCATTTAACAAAGTAAAAAGCTGGGAGACCGTGAACGAATTGGACAGCTCGGAACCGAGATCGTCAATGATCAGCAGGTCGCAGCCGTATATATGGGCGCGGGATTCCCCGCCGTCATCCTCTTTTCTCCCAAAAGTGTCTTTGGCGAGCAGGTCGAACAGGCGGGAGGCGGAAAAATAGATGACAGAATAAGACTGCTCGATCAATTCCCTGGCAATGCAGTGGGAGAGAAAGGTCTTGCCTGTCCCGGTGTCCCCGTATAATAAAATATTGCTGAAATCCGAAGAAAACGTGTCCACAAACTCATGACAGGCGGCAAGCGCGGCCAGCATGGAGTCCCTGGAGGAGCGCCCGGTCAGAGGGTCGATATAATTCGCGGAATAATAGCCCTGTGAAAAGGTATCGAAATTTTCCTTTTCCAGAATGTCCTGGAGATTGGACTGCGCATAGAGCAGATC
>CAZFSW010000036.1:0-8724 GCA_964521655.1 uncultured Dorea sp. | reverse complement strand
CTTCATAATGCTATCCTCCCGTTTATTTTCATTCATATTTGCATTTTTATGCAAACGCTTTCCCTATTTTAGCATATTTTCGGCAAATATCAAGTATTTTTATGCAAAAAAAGGAGAAATGTCAATGATCAAGCGACAAAAATCATACGGACAAGTGTGACAAGCACGATCAGACCGCCCAATACGATGCGGTAATAGCCGAACACTTTGAAATCATGGTTCTTAATATAGTTCATCAGGAACTTGATCGCGAACACAGATACCCCGAAGGACACGAGGCAGCCGAGGATCAGAAGCCCAAACTGTGCGCCGGTGAAGTGGAATCCGAATTTGATAAGCTTAAGCAGGCTCGCCCCAAACATCGCCGGAATCGCAAGGAAGAACGTAAATTCCGCCGCCGTCTCCCGCGCCACCCCGATGATGAGCGCGCCCACAATCGTCGCCCCGGAGCGGGACGTCCCAGGGATCAGCGCCAACATCTGGAAAACGCCGATCCAGACAAGCATGGGCACCGACAGCTCAGAGATACGCTTTACTTTCGGGCGCACCCCCTGGTTGCGGTTCTCCACCACGATGAAAAGCACGCCGTACACCATCAGCATGACCGCCACCGGAAACGGCTTGTAAAACAGCTCGTCGAGGATGTCATTGAACAGCACCCCAATAATCCCTGCCGGTACGGAGGCAATCAGCACTTTAATCCACATCTGCCACGTCAGCAGCTTCTGCTTCTGCGTCTTCTGCGGTGAAAAGGGATTCAGCTTGTGGAAATAGATCACTACGACAGCCATGATTGCGCCAAGCTGTATCACGACGTCAAACATTTCCATAAATTCATCGCTTAAATCCGGCGAAAGCAGGCTCCCTACCAGGATCAGATGCCCTGTGCTGCTCACCGGAAGCCATTCTGTGACGCCCTCCACGATTCCAAGCAAGATTACCTTTAATACATCTAACATCACTGCCTCCTCCTTCTATCCCAGCACATATTTTTCAATATATACGGCAACCCCGTCCTCATCGTTCGATAAAGTCACTTCGTCAGCCGCGTCCCTTACCTCCTGCATTGCATTTGCCATCGCCACTCCTGTGCCTGCCGCCTTAAGCATTCTGATATCGTTCGTCCCGTCGCCGAACGCCAGCATCTCCTCGGCGCGTATCCCCAGCATTTCACCCAGCCTCAAAAGGGCGGCTCCCTTATGTACGCCCGCGCCATTTACCTCAATATTGTTGGAGAGCGCCCCGGACGCTTCAATCCCTTCAATCTGCATGATTTCCGAAAACGCGCGTTTCTTATCCTCCGGGTCTGCAAAAATCGCCTGTATCTTATCAACCGCCCGGTTCTCGTTCAGAAACAGCGCGTCTATATCTGCGGCCATGATCCTCGTTGTACGCACATACTCCGCCATCACCGGCGATGAGACATAGCGCGTCAGAGACTCGGCCTTTTCCTTTTCCGTATAGCCCTGCCCGTCGTAAAAGATATCGCGCATGACGTCGTACCTCGCGCAGATATCCATGACCTGTTTTGCTTTATCAAAGGGAAGCAGGGCCTCGTGCAGCACCTTATCTCCCCCGATTTCCAGCGTCCTCGCTCCGTTTGACGTGACAATGTACCGGACCCCTGGTAAATGTAAAATCATTTCCGGCACGGCCGTATACGGCCTTCCTGTCGAAGGGACAAGCTCGATCCCCCGCCCTGCCGCCTCCCCAAGCGCCCGCCTTGCATGATCCGTAAGCCTTTTGTCTGTTGTAAGAAGCGTGCCGTCCAGGTCAAAGGCAATCAATCTGATCTTATTCACAGGCCGCCAGCTCCCTTCTTGCCTCCGAAAATGAAAACCGCGCCAGGCTGACCTTATCTCTGGCCTGACTATACGCTTCCCGGGCGTGCTCTTCCATCTCCTGCACCGCTTTCTCCTGCGACGCCGGTGCGAACAGCACGGTATCCTTCGACGGGACCATGATAATCAGGTCATCCTTTAATTTATCCACGCAGACCTGCCAGATATGCTTAAAGCACAGGGAGCTCGCCTCATGTATGCCATCCGCGATGATTGCGAACGCCCCGTACCACGTATTCCCAATGACAAAATCCACATCCCTGGCCAGGTTCTCACACGCCGTATGATAAAGCTCCTCCGCAGAAATATCCGGCGGAAGCATATTGTCCTTTATAATCTCATATGCTTCCTCTCCCCGCTTTATCACAAAGATTATCTTAAGCTCCCCGGCAAAGGCAAGCGCCGCCGTATCTTTCTCCGACAGGAATTTCCCGTTCAGCGCCCGCGAGTCGCGCAGCTCCTTCTTCACCCACGGATAAATGCAGGTTCGGATGTTCTCATACCGATAATGCTCTTCCTCGTATTTCTTCATATGATGCCCCTTCGCTTGTCAGCTCGCTTTCACTGAGTTGCTTTCTAGATATATAAACCAGTAGACGCAGCCGACGCATACTGCGCCCCCTATCAGGTTTCCGATGGTCACGGGAAGGAGGTTCGCGCCAAAGAAGTTCCCCCAGCTTAGCGCCGCCGTGTCGATCCCCGCCTCTGCCGCAGCCTTAGCGTAAGCCGGCACGCTGTTGGCGAAAAGCCCGGCGCTTATGTAATACATATTTGCAACGCTGTGTTCAAAGCCGCTGAGCACAAATATCATGATGGGGAAAAACAGCCCTATGACTTTTCCTGCTACATCCTTTGCCGCAAAGGAAATCCACACTGCGATGCAGACGAGGAAATTACAGAGGATCCCTTTAATCAGCGCGTCGCTAAAGGTCATGGAGCATTTGGACACAGCGGTGGAGATCACAGACACCGCCATCCCATTTTCAAAGAGGGACACCTGCCCTGAAAATACGATGCCCGCCGCCACCAGGATACCGCCGATCAGGTTTCCAATATAGACCACGACCCAGTTCTTCAGCAATCCTGCCGCTGTAATCTCTTTTTCAAGGAGCGGGATGACAAGCAGCGAGTTCCCCGTAAAAAGCTCGCTCCCCGCAAGCAACACCATAGCAAGGCCGCCCGGGAAGATACACGCCCCCACGAGCTTACCCACTGAGGCAAGCGGGATGGATACCGCCGCCGTCGTAGCGCCCACGCCGCCGAACGCGATAAACGCCCCTGCAAGAATAGCAAGAAGCAACATTTTCGGCACGGGCGTATTGACTTTACCCTTGCCGATGGCAATATAATTCTTTGCAACCTCTGTTGGTGAAAATAGATTCATTTTCACGCCTCCTTCTTCTGTAAATCCTGCTTATCCTCTTTGTATCCTCGCGACCCCGGAATCCCGTGCCGCCTGCGCCACAGCCCTTGCCACGGAGGGAGCCACATTCTTGTCAAGGGCGCTCGGGATAATATAGTCCGCCCCGAGCTTCTCCTTTGGGACAAGCGCCGCGATCGCCTTTGCCGCCGCAATCTTCATCTCATCATTGATGTCGCTTGCGCGCACGTCCAGCGCGCCCCGGAAGATGCCCGGAAACGCCAGCACATTGTTGATCTGGTTCGGGAAATCGCTTCTCCCCGTCCCGATGATTGCCGCCCCCGCGCGTTTCGCAGGCTCCGGCATGATCTCCGGGACCGGGTTCGCCATCGGGAAGAGGATGGGATCCTGGCTCATGCTCCTCACCATCTCCTCCGTCACGCACCCCGGAGCCGACACGCCGATGAACACATCCGCGCCCCGGATGACATCTGCAAGGCTTCCCTTCCTGCGCTCCAGGTTCGTAATCTCCGCCATCTCCTGCTTAACCTCGTTCAGGCCCTCGCGCCCCTTGTAGATCGCCCCTTTCCTGTCACAGAGGATGACGTCCTTAAGCCCCATCGCGATCAAAAGCCTGATAATGGCGATTCCCGCCGCCCCAGCGCCGCTCGTCACGACTCTTAAGCCCCCCAGCTTCTTCCCGGTCAGCTTCATGGCGTTCATCATCGCCGCCAGCACCACGACCGCCGTGCCGTGCTGGTCATCATGGAAAATAGGGATATCGCAGCATGCTTTCAGTTTCTTCTCGATCTCAAAGCATCTTGGAGCCGCGATATCCTCCAGGTTGATCCCTCCGAAGCTCCCCGCAATCAGGCTCACTGTCTTTACGATCTCGTCCACATCCTTTGTGCGCACGCAAAGGGGAACTGCGTCCACATCGCCAAATGACTTAAACAGCGCGCATTTTCCTTCCATGACCGGCATGCCCGCCTCCGGGCCGATATCGCCAAGCCCAAGCACTGCCGTGCCGTCCGTCACCACGGCGACCAGGTTCGCGCGCCTGGTAAGCTCATAGCTTTTGCTTAAGTCCTTTTGGATCTCCAGGCACGGGGCGGCGACGCCCGGCGTGTACGCCAGAGAGAGGTCGTCGCGGTCTTCAAGCGGCGCACGGCATACCACCTCTATCTTCCCCTTCCACTCATAATGCTTTTCCAGTGAAACCTTTGCGTAATCCTGCATATTAAAATCCTCTGCCATAATTAACCACGTCCGCGTCATGCTCCGTATGTAACAGCATATGGGCCTTATGCGATACCGGCTTTTCAAAATATTCCTCATACATCTTCAGGATATCCGGGTTCTCATGGGAGAAACGCAGCTTCATATGCTCGTCCAGGTCATACAGGTTCTTGCCGCGCTCGAATGCCAGCTCCTCGCCGTCGTGGATCGGCTGGCCGCCGCCCCCGACACATCCGCCCGGACATGCCATGACCTCCACGAAGTCATACTGCGCCTCGCCGGACTCGATCTTCTTAAGCAGCGCCCTCGTATTTCCAAGCCCGCTTACAACCGCCGTCCTCACCTTGATATCGTCGATGGCGAACTCCGCCTCCTGAACTCCGTGATTCGCATTGAAGCCCGTGCTTCTTACCGCCTTGAACGCATCCGCCGGAGGGTTCTCTCCCTTGATGATGAAGTACGCGCTCCGAAGCGCCGCCTCCATCACGCCGCCGGTCACGCCGAAGATCACGCCTGCGCCCGTGCCGTCCTGCATCGGCCTGTCGCTTACGATATCCTGGAGCGTGTCCGGACGGATATGCGCGGAACGGATCATCCTCACGAGCTCCCGCGTCGTGATAACCACGTCGATATCACGCCCCGCGTACTCTCCGTAGAACAGCTCCATCTCGCTCTCCCCCTTCTTCGCCACGCAGGGCATCACGGACACAGTAAATATTTTCTCCGGGCTCACCCCAAGCTTGTCCGCGAAATAAGACTTCATCGCCGCGCCGAACATCTGCTGCGGGGACTTCGCTGTGGAAAGGTATTTTACCAGGTGCGGGAACTGTGTCTTGATGAAGCGGACCCACCCCGGACAGCAGGAGGTGAACATCGGGCGGTTCTTAAGCTCCCCGCTTGTGAAACGCTGCACAAATTCATGACCCTCCTCCATGATCGTAAGGTCTGCGGAAAATACCGTGTCAAATACATAGTCAACGCCCATCCGCTTCAGCGCGTCCAGGATCTTGCCGATCGTCGCCTCCTCAAGCGGAAGCCCGATCTGCTCGCCCCATGCCGTGCGGACAGCAGGAGCCACCTGCGCCACCACGATCTTGTCCGGGTCGGCGATGGCGTCCCACACCTTGCCCGTGTCGCTCCTTTCGTGAAGCGCCCCCACCGGGCAGTGGGTGATGCACTGGCCGCAGAGGGAGCAGTCCGCCTCCTCGATCGTCCTGTGCCCGGCGACATTTACCGTCGTGCGCGAGCCGGTCCCCTCCAGATCCCAGATGTTAAGGCCCTGCACCTTGTCGCAGACCTGGATGCAGCGCATACATTTGATACATTTGGAGGATTCCCGGATCAGCGGGAAATTCCTGTTCCACTTCTGATGCTCCAGCTCCCGCTTAAATGGAACCTCAAGGATATCCAGATCATTTGCGATCTTCTGAAGGCTGCAGTTGCCGCTTCTCATACAGGTCACGCACAGGCAGTCGTGCTGTGAAAGCAGCAGCTCTACTGTATTTCTCCTGTGCTTGCGCGCTTTCGGGCTGTTTGTATAGATGACCATGCCCTCCTCCGCCACATTGTTGCAGGAGGTGATCAGCTTCTCCTTCCCCTCCAGCTCCACCGCGCATACGCGGCACGCCGCAATCTCATTGATCCCTTTCAGATAACAGAGGCTTGGGATAGGGATCCCATTCTGGGCAGCGGCTTCCATAATCGTGGTATTCTCTTCTACTGCAATCTGCTTTCCGTCTATTGTAAGGTTTACCATATCTTTTCCCTGCCTCCTTTAAATATTCCGTATCCAAAATGGTCGCACCGCAGACATCGGCCTGCTTCCTGCTTCGCCTCTTTCCTGGTCATGCAGTTCTCGATGCCCTCAAAATCACAGACTCTCTCGCACGCCTCGCGCTCTGTGAGGTTCACGCGCCCGCACGGGATCCGGTCCTCAAGATTCGGCTCCGGAACCTCCACCTCGCAGCCAATCGTGTGATGATAGCCAAGATATTCGTCAATATTCGCCGCCACTACCTTAGCCGCCGCAATCGCCTTGATCACGGTCGCCGGCCCGCTCGCGCTGTCGCCGCCCGCGAACACGCCCGGCATATCCTTGAACGCGCCCGTGCTTGTCGTGCGGATCTTTCCCCGCTCGACCGGGACGCCCGCCTCTTCAAAATGCCTCGTCTCAATGTTCTGCCCGATCGCGATGATCAGCACGTCGCACGGTATGTAGATATCGTCCTCTCCTGTCGGGCGTATGCTCGCGCGTCCGCCCTGTATCTTGCTCACCATCTGGGGCGTCACATAGATGCCCTTCACATGGTTATTCTCATCCACATCGATGGATGCGGGCGCTTTCAGGGTCTGAAGCTCGATCCCCTCGGCCTCCGCGCCCTCGATCTCCTCATAAAGTGCGGTCATATCCGCTACTCTCCTGCGGTATACGATGCTGACCTTCTTCGCGCCAAGCCGCTTCGCCGTGCGGACTGCGTCCATCGACACATTGCCGCCGCCGATGACCGCGACCTCCTTTCCAGTCAGATCCATGATGTGGTTCATGCCCACATCTCTTAAGAACTCCACTGCCGGGAGCACGCCGTCCGCCTGTTCCCCCTCCAGCCCAAGCTTCTTATCCGTACTTGCGCCGACAGAGATGAGCACTGCGTCGTATTCTTTCTGAAGCTCCTGGATCGTGATATCCTTTCCAACCTTCACGTTATACTTCACTTCCACGCCGGTCTTTAAGATGCTGTTAATATCATCGTCCAGCCGGTCTTTGGGCAGCCGGTAATTCGGGATCCCGTAGCGCAGCATCCCGCCGAGCTTCGGCAGCATCTCATACACCGTTGTCTGATGTCCCATAAGCTGTAAATAATACGCCGCGCTGAGGCCGCACGGCCCTCCGCCGAGCACGGCTATCTTCTTTCCCGTAGACTCCCCGCATGTAGGCGGCTCCACCTCTCCTGCGTAGTCTGCGGCAACTCTCTTAAGCCCCCGGATGTTAATAGAATCATCCATCATGTTCCTGCGGCACCTCGCCTCGCACGGATGCTCACAGATAAAGCCGCAGGTCGTCGGGAACGGGTTGTCCTTGCGGATCAGGCGTATCGCGTCCGCATACCTCCCCTCGCCGACCAGCGCGATGTAGCCCGGGATATCCACATGCGCCGGACATAGCGACACACAGGGAACCGGCTGGCTGTAGGTACAGGTACAGCGCCCCTTCTCAATATGCTCAATGTAGTCGTCGCGATATCCGATGAGGCCCTTATACACCATGTTCGCCGCTTCATAGCCGATAGCGCAGTCCGCCGTCTCCATAATGGAGACAGCCGTCTCCTCCATAACCTTCAGCGTCTCCATCGTCGCCTTCCCGTCAAGTACATCTGTGATCAGGTGGTTCAGCTGCCCAAGCCCGATCCGGCACGGCACGCATTTCCCGCAGGTCTGCGCGTGGCACAGTTCCAGAAATGCCCTCGCCATATCCACTGGACATAGCCCCGGCGGGCTGGACTCGATCCGGCGCTCCAGATCCTTGTACAGGCCCTCTATCACAATGTCGGCCCTGCTTGGAGAATCAATTTCTAATCTGCTCATCTTAAAAGCCCTTCCTTTCTCGTCAGTATTATTGTCATTATATCATTAAAATTGTGGTTTGTAACTATGATTTATGAGAAATAGTTTGACAATAGTTTGACGCAATAGTTTGCATATGCGCGGGTAACGCCAGGTTGACAAACACGGATTTTACGAATATAGTAAAATTTAACAGAAGAACTCAGGCTGTTTCTGAAAGGAGCGAAAGCAAAAGCACGGCTATGGAAACCCCTCTTTACCAATGGCAGGAAGAATGCTTAAGCCGCTGGCTTGAGAACCACGCAAGAGGCATGGTGCAGGCCGCGACCGGTTCGGGAAAGACCCGGCTCGCCCTGGCCGCCATCCGGCGGCTGGAGCAGACTCTTTCCTGCGGGCTCTGCGTGAGGATCGTCGTCCCCTCCGGGGCGCTGATGAAGCAATGGAACAAAGCGCTTCGGGATTTTCTGGCAGATTCCGGCCAACAAGGGTCCCGCCCCGAAAGCATACGGCGTGAAATCGGGCTGTGCGGCTGCGGCTTCCACGACCAGCCAGATCACAAATACATGATTTACATCATCAACTCCGCGCGCTATACATTGGCGCGCCAGATTTTGTCAGAGCTTCGCGCAGGGAAAGCGGTCTTCTTAATCGCAGATGAATGCCACCACTACGCAAGCGGGCAGAATCAGCTTATCTTTGAATTTCTCCCATATATCAGGCAGT
>CAZFSW010000035.1:0-8757 GCA_964521655.1 uncultured Dorea sp. | reverse complement strand
CAGCGTTTCAGGGAAATCTACCAGGCGAACCGCAAGCTGTGCAAAATGTATCAGAAATGATAAAAAAATAACATTATGCAATTTAGATAATTTTTAAAATTGTTTTTTGGTATATATTACATATTGCAAAATCACCGCTCCTGGCCTATTATAAAAGTGCATTTATAAAACTCATTTGTAAAAACCATTTAAAGAATACTGGGCATGCTGCGGCAGGGCTCCGGCTTCGGGAAGGAGTAAGGAAAATGGGAATCATTGAGAAGATGAGACTGGACGGGAAAGCAATCTATGTGACAGGCGCCGCCAGCGGGATTGGAAAATGCGCGTCGATGGCATTTGCAGAGGCGGGCGCGGATGTGGCGATCGTAGATATCAATATCGAGGGCGCCCAGGCAGTGGCAAAAGAGATTGCCGACGCTACGGGTTCCAGGACAATTGCGATCCAGTGCGACGTCACGGACCAGCAGCAGGTGGAGGCGATGGTGAGCAAGGTTACTGAGACCTATGGGAAGCTTGACGCCTGCTATAACAATGCGGGGATCGCCCTTAACGTGCCGGCTGAGGAGATGACCTACGAGCAATGGCTGAAGGTCATCAATATTAACCTGAACGGCGTCTTCCTGTGCGCTACGGCGGCTGGGCGCGTGATGCTGAAGCAGGGGTACGGCTCGATCATCAATACGGCGTCCATGTCCGGGCATATTGTGAATGTCCCGCAGCCGCAGTGCGCTTACAACGCTTCTAAGGCGGGCGTCATTATGCTTACGAAGTCTCTTGCCATTGAGTGGGCGAAGAAGGGCGTGCGTGTGAACTGCATAAGCCCGGGCTATATCGGGACAGACCTGATCATGAACTCGGAGCCTTTAAAGCCGCTGATCGAGAAGTGGAACGCCATGGCTCCGCTCGGAAGGCTGGGGAAGCCGGAGGAACTTCAGTCCATCCTTGTATATCTGGCGGGGGATTCCAGCACCTTTACTACGGGGTCGGATATCGTGGTTGACGGTGCGTTTACCTGTTTCTGATTTTTAAATTATTTTTTAACGGTATGTCATAGCAAGACGCTATACATATAAACACTTTAAAACTTTATAAAAAGGAGGATTATGTAGTATGAAGAAAAAAGTGTTAAGTGCGATCCTTTGCATCGCAATGGTAGCCACCATGTTAGTAGGCTGTTCATCAGGCAGCTCATCTGACGACAGCAGCTCAGAGGAGTCCAGCTCAGAGGAGAGCAGTGATTCCAGCGGGGGCGGCAAGAAGATCGGCATCACGATCCAGAATGTTGAGAATGCTTACTGGGCGGGCGTTATGAGCAAGCTTCAGGATATCCTGGATGAGAATGGCTATGATGCTACAATCGTTGGCTGCGAGGAGAATTCCAGCAAGCAGATCGAGCAGATCGAGAACTTTATCACGTCAGGCTGCGACCTGATCATGGTTCACCCGAATGACGCCGACGCGGTAGAGGAAGTTTGCGGACGCGCTCTTGACGCTGGCATCAAGGTTATGTGCTGGGACGACCCGATGGAGAACACCACGGCGAACTGGGTTCTTGACAATACCGAGCTCGGCGAGGAGATCGGCAAGACGGCTGCTGCGTTTATCAACGAGCACTATACCTCTGACAATAAGGCTCAGGTATGTGTGATCGGCAAGCCGGATACGAAGGTTCTGCTGGAGAGGGCAAACGGTATCAAGACTGGCCTTGAGGAGAACTGTGAAGACAATTATGAGATCGTTGCAGAGATCGACGGCGTTGTGAACAATGAAGTACAGTCTAAAGCTGAGACCACCCTTCAGGCGAATCCGGACTGCAAGGTATGGGTAGGCGTAGGCGCCGGCGCTATGATCGGTTCCAATACGGCTCTGATCGCGAAGTATGGCAAAGGCAATATTCCGGAGGATTGCGGAGTTATCACGACGGACGTTACACAGGAGCAGTTAGATTCTCTTGAGGCTGGAGACGAGGCTGTCAGGGCGATCATCGGCTTCGAGGGTTCTAATACGGACACGGCCCAGGCTTGCTTCGAGATGTTTGAGAGGATCTTAAGCGGAGAAGATTTCTCAAGCGACAAGAATGTGTACAGGCCGATCATGGAGATCAACGATGACAATATCGCGGAGATCCAGGCAGGTATGTAATCATCCGGCGGTATCGGATGTTTGACAGGAAAAGCCAGAGGGAGGCGGCTCATGCAGCCGTCTCCGCTCGTATAATCACGGGGGAAGACTATGAGCGAAGAATATGTATTGCGGTTAGAGCATATAAGAAAAGAATACCCGGGTGTTGTTGCGCTGAAGGATGTGACCCTTGAACTGAAGCAGGGAGAGATCCTTGCCCTGATCGGGGAAAACGGCGCCGGTAAATCTACATTGATTAAATGTTGTTCGGGAGCGGTCATCCCAACTTCCGGCAAGATCGAAGTAAACGGTAAGGTATTTACGAGCATGACGCCCCAGCTTGCGGCGGAGAATGGGATCGCGATTATCTATCAGGAGTTTAACAACGTAAAAGAGCTGTCTGCGGCAGAGAATCTTTTCCTGGGAAGGCCCATCAGGAAAGGGATCGTGATTGACAGGGCGGCGATGGAGAAGGAAGCAGCAAAGGCGTTTGACAGATTACATATTAAGATTGACCCGAAAGCATTGATGAAGAACCTGACGGTGGGCTATCAGCAGATGGTTGAGATCGCCAAGGCGATCCAGCAGAACGCCAGGATACTGATCATGGACGAGCCGTCCGCGCCGCTTACGAGCGCGGAGGTTGAGAGTATGTTCGAGGTGGTCGAGCAGCTCAGGGATGAAGGGATCTCGATTATTTATATTTCTCACAGACTGGAGGAAATCTACCGTCTGTCCGACAGAATTGTCGTCCTTCGTGACGGCGAGTATATCAAGACCCTGATTACAAAGGAAAGCCAGGTGCAGGAGCTGATCCAGCTGATGGTAGGCCGGGAGCTGACGGAGACGTATCCGTCGAGGGGCGACTGCATTAAGCAGGACGACGTTGTCCTGGAACTTAAGGATGTCACGGGGAACGGCGATAAAAATATTTCACTGAAAATCCACAGGGGCGAGATACTTGGGCTGGGCGGCCTGGTCGGCGCGGGACGCACGGAGCTTGCGCAGATGATCTTCGGCTCTGCGCCGAAGCAGTCCGGGCAGATTATTTTTAAAGGAAAAGAAGTCAACCCGAAGAGCCCGCGGGAAGCGATAGATCTGGGGATAGCGCTGGTGCCGGAGGACAGGAAGCGCCACGGCGCGATGCTTGGCATATCGGTGAAGAATAATATTAATATGCCGATCTATGTCAGAAATTCCAAATTAAGCGTCATTGATTCAAAAAAAGAGAAAGAGATTGCCGAAGCTTACCAGAAGAGCCTGGCAATCAAGACCCCTACGCTGAACCAGCTTGTCAAGAACCTAAGCGGCGGGAACCAGCAGAAGGTCATCCTCGGAAGATGGCTGGCGGCGGATTCGGAGCTGATTATCTTTGACGAGCCGACGCGGGGTATCGATGTAGGCGCGAAATATGAGATTTACAAACTGATGAACGATCTGGTAGAGAAAGAGGGGAAGGCGATCCTGATGATCTCTTCCGAGATGGAAGAGCTGATAGGGATGTCCGACCGCATCGTTGTCCTGGCGGAGGGCGATATGACGGGCGAGCTGGAGAAGGAAGAGTTCAGCCAGGAAAAGATCATGGCATACGCATCAGCAGCTAATGTTGATAATGTTGAGGAGGTAGTGTAATATGAAGAGTAAAGTTCTGTATCAATTAAAAGACAAGGCGATCTGGGTCGTGCTTGTGGTCCTGGTCATCGCCTTTACGATAGCAAACCCAAGATTTATCAATCCGAATAACATACTTACGCTGCTCCGGCAGGTTTCCATGTTTGGCATCGCTTCCATCGGCATGACGTTTGTAATCCTGCTGGGGGATATCGACCTTTCCATCGGCACGATCATTTCCTTTATTAATATTATCTGTGCGTATATGATGGTCAATATGGGAGTGGGGATGGTGCCCGCGATCCTGATCTCGCTGGTGGCGTCGACCCTCATTGGCGTCCTGAACGGCTTCATGGTATCTACGATCGGGATTCCGGCCCTGATCGCGACCTTCGCGGTGCAGACGGCGTTCCAGGGGCTTGCGCTGATCATCTGCGGCGGTATGCCGATCAGCGGATTCCCGGACGCATTCGCCGTGATCGGGCAAGGGTATGTCGGCATCGTGCCGATCCCGGTCATCATCATGGTCATTTGCTTTGCGCTGGGGGCGTTCATTCTGAATAAGACCTATTTTGGACGCTATTTCTACGCGGTCGGCGGGAATGTGGAGGCGGCGGAGCTGTCCGGGATCCGGGTATCAAGGGTCAAATATCTGGTATTCGCCATTTCCGGGTTCTTTGCGGGACTTGCGGGAATCGTCATGCTGTCCCGGACAAATTCCGGCAATACAACGTCGGGAACAGGGTTCGAGTTTGACGTTATCACCTGCGTGGTTCTGGGCGGCGTATCTGTATCCGGCGGTTATGGGAAAATGTCGGGCGTCATCGCCGGTACATTTATCATAGGAGCGCTGCAGAACGGCATGGTGCTTATGAATATCAATTCCTATGTACAGGATATTGTTATGGGTATCGTGCTGGCTCTCGCCGTTGGATTTGACTGCATTCAGAAAAAGAGACAGGCAACGTAACAGAAATTGCATAGTTGCACGGGACGCGGAAGTTCCGGTACAGATTCAGGAATCCCGGCAAAGTCATTTGCTGGGATTTCGTATCACAGGAAGAACAGACCAGGAGGTAGAGATATGAAAGCAGCAGTATATCATGGAGTGCATGACCTGAGAGTGGAGGAGGTCCCGGTAAGAGAGCTGGATGACCATGAGGTCATGATCAAAGTAAAGTATTGTGGCGTGTGCGGCACGGATATGCATATTTTTAATGGGGACGGGGGTTCATTTGCCGTGACGCCGCCGCTGATTCCCGGACATGAGTTCTCGGGCACCGTCGAGAAGGTGGGCGCAAAGGTTACTGCGGTGAAGCCCGGCGACAGGGTGAGCGGGGATCCGAATGATATGTGCGGAGAGTGCTATTTCTGCAAGAACGCGATGCAGCATTTCTGCACAAACAATATTGGCGTCGGCACGACGGTGGACGGCGGATTTGCCGAATATGTGATTATGAGGGAGAAACAGGTATATAAATTTTCCGAGAGCCTGGACTTTATGGAGGCGGCGATGGCAGAGCCGATCTCCTGCTGTCTGCATGGGATCGACCTGTGTAATATCAGGACCGGCTGCACGGTGCTTGTGATAGGCGGAGGCCCCATTGGGCTGATCATGCTGCAGCTCGCGAAGAACGCCGGGGCTTCCAGGGTCATCTTATCCGAGCCTGTGGAGGAAAAGAGGGAGCTGGCGCAGAAGCTTGGCGCCACAAAGACGGTGAATCCACTTGAGGAGGATGTGGAGGCTGTGCTTTCTGCGTACTGCGAGAATGTCGATGTGGTGATTGAATGTGTGGGCAATATCCACACGCAGGAGGATGCGGTCCGTTTCGCCGGAAAGGGCGCGACTATCATGTTCTTTGGCCTTGCCTCGCCGGAGGAGTCCTTCCCCCTGAAGCCGGACGATGTGTTTAAGAAGGAGCTTACGATTACATCCTCCTTTATCAATCCGTATACCTTTGAGCGCGCGATCAGCGTCCTGGAGTCCGGGATGCTTGACCTGAAGAGCCTGATCACGACAGTCGTCCCGTTGGACGATATTGCGGACGTATTTACAAAGCCGGAATACCGCAGGGCTGGGAAAGCGATGATCCAGATCGGTTAATTCTGCGGCGGCCAGGAGCCGGCTTGAAAAGGGAAATGAGAGAATGGGGAACATGAGGACAGAAAAGATAAGCGTAAATGAGATTAAGATCAGGAACCGACGGATGATCTACCAGTATATCCGCGCGCATGGGCCTGTGTCAAAGCAGGAACTCGTAATCGGCCTGAAGTTAAGCCTTCCGACCGTCACGCAGAACTTAGGATACCTCAAGGAGCAGGGGCTTATAGATGATTCAAGGTGGATTGAGAATACAGGTGGGCGCAATGCCGCCGCATATACCTGTATTGGTGACGCGAGGCTGGCGATCGGGGTCTATCTCACTGCCCATCATATGAATGCCGTGGCAATGGATCTGTCTGGAAATGTCGCTGGGCTGGTGAGGGAAAGGATTGCTTTTAATCTTGATGACGAGGCATATCTGAAGCGGCTTGGCAAGGTTGTGGAACAGGTGAAGAACGAGGCGCGCATAGCGGACGAAAAGCTTTTGGGGGTAGGTATAGCTGTCCCCGGGCTTGTGTCCGATGACGGAAGCCTTGTGACCTATGGAATGACGCTTGGATTCACAGGGAAAAGGCTGTGCGAGATTGCAAAGTATATCCCATATCAAAGCAAGCTTGCCCATGATTCTTATGCGGCCGGATATATGGAGATATGGAACGGCCGCAGGCCGCGCAACGCATTCTATATCAGCCTCAGCAACAGCGTGGGCGGCTCGGTGATCATTGACGGGGGGATCTATGCCGGGGATACGCAAAAAGGCGGGGAAATCGGGCATATGACGGTCGTGCCTGAAGGCGGCGAGCTCTGCTACTGCGGGAAACGCGGCTGCTTTGATACCCTGTGCCGCGCCGGGAACCTGGATCAGTATACGGACGGGAATCTGGACGAATTTTTCCAATTGCTGAAAGCGGGCGATCAAAAGGCCGGAGAACTCTGGGATACATACCTGGATCATCTGTCCCAGGCTGTCTATAATATGCGGATCCTGTTTGATACGGATATTATCCTCGGAGGATATGTCGGGGCCTATATCGGCGATTATATGGAGGAGCTTTACCGGCGTGTGGATGCGAGGAACCCGTTTTCCGACAGGGCAAGAGATTATCTGTTCCCCTGCCAGTTCAAGGTAGAGGCGTCCGCCGCAGGAGCCGCGATCTTCTTCATAGACGCATTCCTGAACGAAATATAGAGAGCGGGAAATGAATACTGGCGTCCCTGATTGTGTGCCGTATGGCTGTGCCATATCCATTACAGGCAGACGGCATACTGAGAACTTATGATTGACAAACACACTCATTGGGTGTATCATATTCGCGGGGTGATAGAGATGAATGTTCGTGAAATGAGAACACGCCTGGGCGATACACAGAAGGAATTTGCCGCAAGATATCATATTCCGCTGCGTACCATTCAAAATTGGGAAACGGGCGTGCGCACACCGCCGGAATATATTATAAATTTGCTTGAAAACCGTATAAAGGCAGATCTCGTGAATCGGAGGGCAACAGCATTGCCGCAGTATAACCCGCAAAAGAGCGTCCTTCCGGATCGGAGCGGCTATGTGGGCGCGATTGCCTGGTTACAAGCAGTTTGTGAGTGCATCGGGGAACCCGTTGTTTTTGCTCTGGACGAGGCGCTTATGTGCCAAGGCAATTTCAGAGGACGCAGCGACGAGTATGTTGTATGGATTTACGGTGATGATTCGCTTTCCCGCTTTAACGGAGTAGTTGTACTTGGTAATCATGTAAGCCCCTACAATGTTCGGGAAAAGGATGGTTTGAAGTTTACGGATTTTAACAGGACCATTGCAGATGCTCTTGCTAATGAAAATATTCTCGATATGCAAGGTATCACAGAAGCACTCAGCCGATATTATTATACGAATGGCTGCAGTTTCAGCGGCATTTCCATAGTACCGGAATATCAGGAACGGTTTGAAAAGCTGGCGGATGAAGCAATCGAATATTATGAAAATTAAGGGGCACTTTTTATTGTGAATATTACAGCGGAAGAAAAACTGATGTATGAGGTGATGAAAGCGGTCTACGACAGCGGTATTCCCGTTAGTTTTAAAGGCTCAATGGTACTGAAAGCCTGTCTGATGGAGGCGGGCTATTCAGAAGAAACGCGCCATACCGTCGATATCGATGCTAATTGGAACTCGGATACACTGCCATCAGCCGCGCAAATGACAGAATCTTTACAGAGCGCAATTGAGAGAAGTGGTATCGATTTGGATGTGAGCATTTACAGAATGTACGGAGAAAGGCGTTCTGCCGGTTTTGAGTTGACGCGAAGGGATACGGGTGAGACGTTGTTTTCCATGGATATAGATGTAAACCGTTCGGTTTCTTCTACAAAAATTTATGAAGTGGCGGGTTTTCATTTCCGTGGTGTTTCTCCAAATCAGATGCTTGCAGATAAACTATCGGTTGTTTCCACCGGCAAGGTATTCAGCAGGGTGAAAGATGTAGTTGATCTGTATTATTTTTCAAAGGTCTTTGAGTTTGATAAAACCGAGGTACTTAGGATATTGACAGACAGTGGAAGAAAACTGGATGACTTTCATGGGTTCCTTCACAGAACCAGTGAGCTAAAGCATTCTTATGAGAAGTTTCGTTTTTCGGGAGGAGTTCATAAGCCGCCATTCGACGAAGTATATACTGCAGTTAAATCATATATCGGGGCTGTGCTTCCGGAAGAAAAGCAAAGGGATTATGAACATTAAAGCTTCATAGCAGTTCAATTAGAGGGCAGCAGACATATCTTTATAGAAGGCTGCTCGAAAGAAGGCGATCATCGCTTCTTTTGGGCAGCCAAATACACAGAAAACGCCGAAAAAAGATAAGTATACTGCTGCACTGATGCTTTTCGGGACAGGGATCAGCGCACGTTCAGTTCATCGTCATGGTCCCAGACAT